>JBLHVV010000017.1:0-39449 GCA_047628755.1 Crocinitomicaceae bacterium
AAAAAACATTAGTCACGGCAATAATATCAAGCAGTTTGATTATTTATGTATTTACAAATAACATTTATATGCTTGATACCCTACCATGGGATAGCGGCGCTCCGTTCAAACATAATATAGGCCCTTACCTTGTTGTCTTTTTATGCATTGCTTCCCCGTATGCAGTAATAAGTGCTCTATTTGGATTAAAGGAAGGTAATCTAAAAACGGCCGAACAAACAGAAAGGACTATAGGAAAAATTATATCCATAGAATACTCAGGTTACCGGATTAACAATAGCCCGATGTTGAAAGCTTTAATTAAATATAATGATAATAAAAAAACATTTTATGCACTATCAGAAAAAGTACAATTCCATTTTAAAATAGGTGATAGCGTGATCATCTATTTTAACCCTGATAATATCGATGATGCATTCTTTGATGTTGAAGAAAGCATAAAAGAAAAGTAGTAGCTGATGCTAATGCGATGTAAAAATATAAATTAAAGGTGAAAATAAAATTATGATTATTATCGCAATGCTACTTATTTTATTATTCATTATTATGAATATTAAACACTTATTCAACGTTGGATTCCCAGACTATATACCAATAGATGGGCTTGGGATCATTGATAATCTTAATCATTCACAGGTCCTTCACCCTTATGGGCTTATGCTTGTTATATTGATACTTAGTATGGGCTTATATTCATTGGCAGGCTCATATTATATTGATCGTTTTATTGCAACTGAAATCACTTATGGGACAGTTACATCCATACAATATTCAAATAATCGTGTTAACAATAAGCCATTAGTTAATCTAGAGGTAAAATACTTTGAATTAACAGGTATGTTTAAAGATCAACCGGGTGACTTTGGCTTTGAATTTAAAAAAGGCGACATCATTCCTGTTAAATATCAAAAAGACAAACCTGAAATAGCCGTTATTCCTGCTGACGCGATTGAAATAATGAAGAGCCAGCCAGATAATGGATAACTTACAATAGATACATAATTGCTATTGAATATAATTGAGATTAAAGGTACTGAGCACCTACTTCTGTATTATTATATTAGATTTAAACCTTCAACACCCAATATAATCAATGACCGAGTCGATATGTTTACTTCAAAAATTTTACTTTTATTATCTACTTATTTTATTTATCAGCTCACAATATATTTCATGTCTTTTGTGAATAGTGGTTTTCCAAGCTGGGGGGAGAAATCAAATATCGGCAGCGCTACCTACAGTTTGTTTTTTGCTCCCTACGGAGCCATTCTTGGCATTGCCATGATAAGTCCACTTGTATACATTAGTATAAGAGACATCTATAAGCATTATATCAGTAACGAATCAGGCTTTGCTGAAATACTAAAAATAGAACCTTCTAGATCTGATATTGGTAAAAGTACACCGATCAACATCACTGTAATATTAAATGGTGTAGAGGTTACCTATGATTTCACGATGAATCATTACCAAGAAATTTATTCTATTGGTGATAAAATCCCAGTTAGATTTAGAACTGGTAAAGAACGAAACTCAGTGCTCAATGAAAATTTAATTGATTTACAATATAATAAATTGAAAAACTAATATGAAAACACCAAAAGAACCGAAAGAGATTATTTCTTTCTCTCTAATTGCTTTAATTATAGTTATTTTGACAACACTATATGAGTTTTTTTCATCCATCAATACGCCTCATTTCAGTCTATTACTAGGATCTTTATGTTCATTTTTTTGTATTTGGAAAATGCGATCATCTATATTAGATTATAAATTTATATTAATAATAAAAAATAGACGCACTAAAAAACTTCGCGGACATTGAATTCAAATTATGGGGTTATGTTTAACCCCTATTCATTACAACATTACTTTTTTCTATTAAATCAATTCCACCTTAAATCCAGTGTCTTCTAACATAACTTTAATCGTAGAAATTTCTTCACCCTTTGCAAGCGCAGTTAAACACGCATTCGAGATCACAGGTAAAAGAGATTTATTAATCACATTCTCAGCGTTTCGCGCTCCCGTATCAGGGTCGGTACACTTCTCTAGCAGATAAGACATTACTTCAGCGCCGTATATCATTTTGGCCTTGTAATGATCCATTAATCGTTTTTCGATCTTGTTAAGATTAATCGCTATTATCTTACTGAGTACTTCTTGCGATAATGGGAAATACGGAACAATGGTAGAGCGACCTAAGAAAGCAGGCCTGAAGTCTTCTAGCAATTCAGGGCGAATGGCTTCTAGTAGCTCGTTTTCATCAACATCTTTTTTCCCAAAGTATTGCGACATTGAATGCGTTGCAGCATTGGTGGTCATGATGATTAGCGTATTTTTAAAATCAATATCTTGGCCTTCGCCGTCTTTAATGGTGCCCTTATCAAATAGGTTATAAAACACGTCTTGTATGCCTGGATGGGCTTTTTCCATTTCATCTAGCAATACAACACTGTATGGGTTTTTACGAACGGCTTCGGTTAATACCCCTCCTTCGCCATACCCTACGTAGCCAGCTGATGCGCCTAACAGCATAGATATTTTATGTTCTTCTTTAAATTCTGACATGTTGATGGTGATTAGGTTTTTCTCACCGCCATATAGATAATCAGCCAATGCCAGTGCGGTTTCTGTTTTACCGGTGCCCGATGTGCCTACCATCATGAATACGCCAACCGGCTTTCTTGGGTCGGTTAAGCCTGATCGAGAGATACGAATAGCCTGTGCGATTTTTTGCATAGCATGGTCTTGCCCCACAATGCGTTTTTGCAGGCGTTTTTCCAGATTTAGTAAACCGTCTATTTCATCAGACACCATGTTGCCTACTGGAATGCCAGTCCAGTTTTCTACAATCTCGGCCACCGATTGCGCAGTCACATCAAGGTGCACCATGGGCGAGTCACCTTGAATGCTACTGAGTTGGCTTAACTCTGCTTGGTAGTCTGAAAAGTGACGGCCTTTTTCACGCTTTTCTTTGATGCTGGTGATGATGTCTTTTTCAGCTTCCCACTGAGTGTTTAACTCATTTAAGGTAATTTTTTCCGTTTCTTTTAAATCTAGATTTTCAGAAATTTTATCTTCACAACCGCCAACGACTAATTGCTCGTCTTGTAATAATGAAATATTTGTATCACATTGCTCAATAATTCGCTGGGCACGCTCAATTACAGCCGGAGTGGCACCTTGGCTTAATGCCACTCGAGCACAGGCTGTGTCTAATAAACTTACAGATTTATCTGGTAATTGGCGGCTGGGGATATAACGGCTTGATAGCTTTACGCTGGCTTCTATAGCTTCATCTAATATACGTATTTTATGATGAGATTCTAGTGATCGAGCAATGCCTCGCATCATGTCAATTGCAACAGGAACTGAAGGCTCTGCCACATTAACTACTTGAAAACGTCGGGTTAATGCTGGGTCTTTTTCAAAATACTTTTTATATTCAGACCATGTTGTTGCTGCGATAGTCCTAAATTCTCCCCGTGCTAAAGCAGGTTTAAGTAAGTTTGCAGCATCTCCCTTTCCTTCAGCGCCACCTGCACCTATTAATGTGTGAGCTTCGTCAATAAATACTATGGTAGGTTCTACCGACTCTTTTACTTCTTGAATAACTGATTTAAGGCGTTTTTCAAATTCACCTTTAACACTGGCCCCCGCTTGAAGCAGCCCCATGTCTAAAGACAGCAGTCGAATGCCCTTTAGTGCATCGGGTACATCATTACTCACAATACGATTTGCAAAGCCTTCCACTACGGCTGTTTTACCAACCCCCGGCTCTCCAGTTAAGATCGGATTGTTTTGGCGCCTTCTTAAGAGAATATCGATTAATTGTCTTACTTCAGCATCACGGCCTAAGACAGGGTCTATTTCGTTATTTTTAGCTCGTTCAGTTAAATCCACTGTAAATTTTTTAAGTGCCGTTCCTTCCGAGGCTTGACCTAAGGAAGGATTGTTTGTTTCATTTATCAGCGCGCTTTCAGATGTAGAGCCAATTACTTTTGTTATATCATTTTCAACTTGGTGCTTTTTGATATTTGTAAATTGTTTGCATTGCCTAGAAAAGGTATATGCAAATTCATCATTCTCTAATAAAGCCATTAATAGATGGCCTGATGTTAATAATCTATGAGAATATTTCACCGATGCCAAAATCCAGGCTTCACTTGCCAAATCTAATAGTTTTTTTGAAAACGCTGGAGGCCTAGAATTCCCTGATTGAAAGCTTTGGATGCTTGATGCTAATTCAAATTTGAATATCTCAATATCAAACTCAGCATTTAGTCTTAGTAAATTAATACAGTCAGTATGAGGCTTTTCTAAAATAGATTGAAACCAGTGCTCTAACTCCACATTGTAGTTTCCTTCAGAGATTGCATGTTGAGCAGCCTCTTCAAGGCTTAATTTTAATAATGGGGACAACTTTTCAACTATTTTTTCCATACTTATGTTAACCATTTCATCTTCCTTACTTTATTAAATTGAAAAGCGTTTTAGCGCTCTATATAATACCCGCTTAATACAAATTGATTTGTTAAATTTTCGTAATACGTAATAACAAATCGATCGGCTAACAGCAAGGATTACTGATTAAGTCGTAGGTGAAAGCGTTCACCAGTTGGCAGGAAGCTAAATTCTTTCTACTCTTCTTATTTTTTACTTGCTTAGCTCACTTATTTATAGTTAAGAGAGACTTCTGTGGTTGCTAAAAAATATAAACACCGTACGTCTACGGTTATTTTATTCAGTATATTTTATCTTTACTGTATTAATATCTCAAATGCTGAGAATTCAGATAAATATTTCAAGAGTGAGGATTCGACACTCTTTAAAAATAAAAATACTCAAAGTAACAATAGAGACGGGACAAATCCGATTATTACTGTTACGAGTTTTGATACCTCAAGATTAAAAGATCTTGAAGAGTATGAAGTTCGTAAATCAGACCTAGAAGAAATCATCAAGATTGATCAAAAAACGAATAACAACAGATATACTGTCGATCGTCTCGAGAACCTGGCTGAGACATTAAGCTTTTACTATAAAAAACAAGGCTTGATTTTAACTAAGGTGTTCTTTCCTCCACAGGATTTGAAGAAAAAGTCCTTATATCTAGATATAGTGATGGGAGAGATCGAGTTTGTATCAAGTACTAAAAATGAGTCCTATTCACAAGATAGGCTAACTCGTCCATTCAGAGACATTTTGAACAAACCAGCCTACATACCTTCTTTGGAGTCTTCGCTTATTGAATTGAATCAATACCCTGGAATTGAATTGGACACCCATTTTAAAGAAGGGTCCTCCATAGGTAAAACTCAGATTAACATTCAAGTAAAAGATGAAAACCTTAGCGACTTAAATTTCAGTTTTGACAATTATGGAAGTGAATACACTGGCTCTATGCGTGGTATGCTCAAAGCCAGTTTTTATAATTTAGCTGACCAAGCAGACCAACTTAACTTAAATGTTTTAGCTACCTTTAACCCAACAAATTCTATTTACTTTGGTAGCAGCTATCGCTTTAAAATAGCCCCTTATTACGAAAACCCTATGCTTAACTCATTATTTAGATATGGTCTAAATGCTACGGTTGGTTACCAGCAAACAGAATACGTGGCTGGTGGTGATATCGAGGCGATTAACTACAAAGGTAAAGCTAATTCTTTGTATATTAGGCTTGATAAAGACTTCGTATTAAGAAATAGCTACCGTTTTAATAGTGGCATTATGCTTACCCGTAAAAGAACAGAGACCAGCCAGAATGGTCTTTCAAACCCTGATGATAAATTAAGTATATTCACCTGGAGTAACCAAGTGACCTGGAATGATACTTTCATGTCACCTTCGGCAACATTTATTAAATTTGATTTTCATCAAGGTTTACCTGGTTTTGCAGGCGCTTGGGAAAACGACGACCCATCTATTAATAGACGAGGTAGAAAAGATGGGGGAATTATTGCTGCTGCAATGGACTACAAACGATTTAATTTGTCGATCACTAGAAACCAAGGGATTGGTCCTTATCGTTTTATTACCAAAATCAACAATCAGCATACAAGTGATCTATTGCTTTCATCTGAACTATCAAATTTAGGCGGTTCAGGGGCGGTTAGAGGCTATTCCAATTCTGATTTCAGTGGCGATAAAACAACTATTTTCACTATGGAACTGGTTGGTAAGTCAAACGCTCGAAAGCTATCCCTACCCATCAGTGATTTAAAATTAGCTGGGTTTGTTGATTACGGACTTGGCGAACGACTATATCCATTAAGCGATGAAGATAAACGTGCTGAAATGGTTTCTGTAGGCGGTTATGCCCAGTTTATTAAAGAAGGCAAATTCAGCAGTAAAGTAGAGTTCGCAATTCCTCTTAAGGAAGTGGGCGATTCTAAAAAGAACGGTCTAGAAGTATTATTTAATTTTGAGAGAGGATTTTAATCGTGGCTAAGTCTAATAAGGCCTTTCCAAATATTAATGCATTATCTAAGCTAGCACTGGCAGTTTTTTGTGCAAATAGTGCTTTAGTAATTGCAGGGCCAACTGGGGATTCTGTTGCCGCTGGCACTGCTAATATAGTGTATAACGGCAGCAATACCACTATTAACCAATCATCTGACGTAGTGACTATTGATTGGGCCACATTTAATGTTGGCATAAACGAGACTGTTGTTTTCAATCAAGCTTCAAGTAATGTAGCGATTAATAACATCCATGACACCAGTGCCAGTAGCATTTTAGGCAGTATTACTGCTGGTGGGACTGTATTTTTAAGTAACTCAAACGGATTTATATTTGGTGCTAATAGCTCTATAAATACAGGTGCATTTTTAGCCACTACGTCTGATATTGACTTTAACGGTACTGACAATATTAATTTAGCAGACAACTTATCTTTAAACTCAAGCATTAGTATTCACAAAGATGCAAATATTGATGCAAATCAGAACTCTGAAGGTGGTTATTTAGCATTTATAAGCAGAAGTGTTATAACAGATTCCAGCGATCCAGCCTTAGAAACAAATTCTAACCCAGGCCTTCATGCTGAAAATGGTGAGGTTTTAATTAGTAACTCTGTGACCTCTACTATTAAGCTATCGGGCTTGAATATTAATTTTCCTGACTCATCATTCACTGAACCGAGCAATTTTGATTTAAACTTATCTGATGTGAATATTTCAGCTAAAGAAGTTATTTTAACGTCATCTGGTTTAACTGATATATTAAACTCTGTGGTTAACCAACCTGCATCTATCACCACTGACAACCTTATTGTTTCTTCTTCTAATCTTGGGCTTCCCAATACGATATCTGATTCAATTTATAATACTATTAATACCGGTAAATCCGAACATTTAGATATCGATACTCTGACAGTGAATAATATTGGCTCTCTCAGTAATACTGATTCAATAGACATAACAAAAAATATAGATATCAAGAACGGCTCTAATCTGGTCATAAATTCTGACACAATATTTTTTGAGAGTAACGTTTCAGGTTCTGGGTCTAATCTAACCTTAAATGCGAAAGACGTAAAAATCGGATATTTCTCACAAGGTTTTGGAGACTTTAATGGCTTAAAGAATCTTATTATTAATGCAGAAACAACCTCTCTTTTTGGTAATATCCACACCACTAAAAATTTATTTATTGACGGAAAAACGACTGTATATAGAGAGTCTTCTGCAGATAATATTGACGTTCCATATCAGACAAAATTAATATCTGACAATGGCAATATTACACTAGGCGACAGCTTAACATTTGGCGGCGCAATAGATTTCGATGAGACTCTTGTCGCTGATAATACTGGAGACCCATACGACTTGTATGTAAATTCTAATAACATATCCCTAGCCGAAGTTTCTGGATTTGGCAGTATTGATTTGAATGCGAATAAAGTCATTTTAAGCGGTAATATTAAATCAACTGAAGCTATTAGCATCAAAAATAAATCTGATGACTATGTCGATATTCACTTAACTAAATCAATTGAATTACAGTCAAATAACATTGAATTTGAAGACTTTTATTTAACATCTACAAACGAAACCAACGATCTGACTTTACATACACTAGGTAGTGGCTTGATACAATTAATCAACTCTACAAAATATTCGGGCAGTGACTCCAATCTATTGGACAGCCTTATTATTAAAAATAATGATGCTTCAAATACTGAAATGCTTATTAGTGGTAACTTTGACACTAAAAACCTCACTATTTATAACAAAAAAATATTCAATCTTGAGCTAGATGACGATACTTTATTCTCTAATATAGACTCATTAAATGTTCTAGGTACGACCCTTACTGGGAAATACCTATTTTCTGCAACCGGTGGTAACTCCGAATCAATTGCACAACTGGGGAGTATTAGTAATTTAGAAGGTGTAAAACTAACAGGTTTTAATCAAACAACTCTTAATAATCATATTTCAACTCAAGGGCTAGGCTTACTAATAGAATCTGACAGTATTGTTATTGATGATTCATTGGCAATTCTTTCTATTGAAGGGGTTGATACCAACGTAATTTCGATTAGTAATAGTAACGGTGGTAAAATAACACTTGACGGTGCTATTTCTTCAGCAGACAGCAATCTAAGCATTAATACACAAAATAGTGATTTATATCTTGGATCTATTATTGGCCTAGAAAATTTAACCATTAACAAACAACTTAAAGACGAAGGTTCTACTCAGCTTACAGGGAATATTTCTGTATCTGGTAATGTCTTAGCTACAAACTTAGGCTCTATTTTTACCAATAACATTGCGATTACGGCTGATAATATTACGATTACAGACAGTCATATTGATGCTTCAAACAGCGACATTACTATTGATGCTAATGCTACTGAATCCAGTTCAATTAACATTGATTCAATTGAAGCAAATAACATTGAGTTAAACGCTGATGTGCTTAATTTATACGGTGATTTAAACGCGTCTGGTGAACTTACCTTCTTAGATGGCAGCGCAACCAAAGAAATTGATATGGCTCTAATGAATGACCTTACTCTAAGCGGTAATGTAGATTTTTTATCTACTAATAACACTCAGGTTAATATCACTGGAGACAAAAATCTTTCAATCAATTCTAGTAATACCGATATTCATCTAACTACATTCGATACTGTAGGTGAATTAAATTCGCTGTCTATCACCGCATCTAATAATACCGACTTTCCATCAAATTTATTTTTTGATTTAAACGATGGACTATTTACAATGCCAGAATTAAACGGTGCACAAGGTCTGAGTTTATTAGGCGATATGTTATTAAATGTTGGTGAGAGCCAAGTGTTTGATACATCAGGCTATAACGGCAATTTAAACTTATCAGGGGTTCAAATTAATGGATTGGGTACCTTAACCTTCGATACAGGAACTGGTGAATTGAGCCTTGGAGATATTGGTACTAATCCTATTCTAGAGACCGATATATTTACTTCATTGGTTATTAATTCCACAGGGAAATTAAACTTACATGGTGAATTAAATATTACGCCGGATGCTGGTTACGATTTCAGTAACTTAAACTCAATCGATCTGTATACAGATTTAATTCTTGGGAGTGCAGATGCCCTCCTTACAAAAATAGATTTTGGTTCTGCGAGCATTAACGGTACTCATGACCTTACTTTATATACTCCTGACCTAACATTAGGGTCCATTGGGAATAATATTGCGATTCAAGACCTAACCATTGTTGGTGGCAGTAATTTATCACTTACAGATGATATTACGGTAGTGGGTACAATTAATATAAACAGTACTGGCCTGTCTTTAGACAATCAAATTTCTTCGACTGGTTTAGATGTCAATATTACAACTGAAAGCGATTTAGTCATGTCAAAAGACTCAACAATAACAGCAAACTCTGGAGGCATTAATTTAGTATCAACATCAGGGAATGTCGGTATAGGATCGTTGACGGCAGATACCTCTGTCAATATCCGATCTGAGCAAGGGTATTTATACAACAATATTAATGACTATATATCGAATGACTCTACTTCAGTAAATATAACAAGTACCGACCTGAATCTATATGGCCTTACAAATATCGGAGAATCAGTAGCGAGCCCTATTGTAATTGATGTGCAAAATAGTGGGACTATTAACGTTGCAACTTCTGGCACGGCTTATATTGCCAACCTTGCCAATGCCAACGTGGAATCACAGGGTCGATTTATTGATAGCTCGACTGGTGGTTCTACGGCCTCTAACGATGCTAACACTCAATTTAACCTAGCATCGCTGAATATTGTAAACCTACCCACTGTCAATTCTACTCTTGGCCTAATTAGTAATCTAACCTGGCGAGTAGATGATGAGGACAGTATCCGTAAGATTAAATCTCCGGCCAGTGCCCCTGCTATTTATTACTCACGTTACGGCTGGCGCTTAGGCCAGAAATAATAAGCTTCAAAAAATAGGGTAAGTCTTAGACTTACCCTTTTTTTTTGCTTTAAATAGACCGGACCAGTAACGCTCTCATCAGTATCATCCTTCAAGCATCTCAAAGCGCGCTATGGCTTTTATAGTCATATGAATCATAATCACTAAAGGCTCATTAAATCGTTGGACTAGAAGCTTCTAGAGGCTTTGTTTAAAACCATTCCGTAATCACTTACTTTTCTTCAGACAAAAAAAAAGACAAACCGTTAGGTTTGTCTTTTTTGTCTGTTATCTAAAAATTAGATAGCAGTGATGTTTTCAGCTTGAGGGCCTTTTTGACCACTTGTAACTGTAAACTCAACACGTTGGCCTTCAGCCAAAGTTTTGAATCCAGAGCTAGTGATAGCGCTGAAATGTGCGAAAACGTCAGGACCAGACTCTTGCTCGATGAAACCAAAACCTTTAGCTTCGTTGAACCACTTAACTGTACCTTGAACTTTATTAGACATTTTATATATCCCGAATTTAACTAATTAACACCCCGTGAAGGGCTTGAATTGCTTAAAAGTATAGACTTGAACTTTAGCAACTTCAGGACGAGAAATACAATGAGATCAACGAAAATAAAGTTTTTAAATCTTAGGCTTTCTTTCTAGCGGTGCTAAATATATACCTTTGCCCCCCCCCTTGTCGAGGACTAATCGTAATTAATTCATTAATCGTTCATATAAATTGGTCAAAACGCGATGCGCCATATACTTGAATGGCGAATAGCTACTAACCTCATACTTTTCCACTGCACAATTTAAGCGAACCCGCTTTTAAATCCGCGCTTAACTTGTGGTGATACCGAAACGACTGGTCAAATTTTAGACGAAAAAAAAGCCTACCGTTAAGATAAGCTTTTTTCTTTGTAATGGTGCGCCCGGGTGGATTCGAACCACCGACCCCCTGGTTCGTAGCCAGGTACTCTATCCAGCTGAGCTACGGGCGCAAATTTGTGTTGTTTCACTACTTCTATTATTTTTTAGCTTAAACACATAAAACTAAAATGGTGCGCCCGGGTGGATTCGAACCACCGACCCCCTGGTTCGTAGCCAGGTACTCTATCCAGCTGAGCTACGGGCGCATCAATAATATTACGAATTATAGGAAGACCAACAACTTAGCCAACCATCGCCTAACTAATTTTTAAACTATTTGTGAAAATATTCTAAGAATTAAATGGCGGAGAGAGAGGGATTCGAACCCTCGATAAGATTTCTCCTATACACCCTTAGCAGGGGTGCGCCTTCAGCCACTCGGCCACCTCTCCAGCACGCGCAGCATCATATCATCTTGTAGAAAAATTAAAAGTAAAAATTCAATAAAATTAACGCTTTAGCGTGTTTTATCGAAATTTAATCTTCTACAGGCTCATCCTTTTCTTTTTGGATACGTTGATATATTTCTTCACGATGAACTGCTACTTCTTTTGGGGCGTTAACTCCAATACGAACTTGATTGCCTTTGACACCAAGAACGGTCACGGTTACTTCATCGCCAACCATTAGGGTTTCACCAACACGACGTGTTAAAATGAGCATTGTACTCTCCTGGATACTGTAGTCAGGGCGCTTGCCTGAACTACCTTAGTCCCTGCAATCTAAATACAGGTTCCTTTAATTTCATTATTGACCAGCTTTGAAAAAATTAAAGCCCAATATACAATTTATCCATACTGTTTAGTTATGAATAAGATTGCAATAGGATTTAACTGGCCCATTACCTAGGGTGCGTTGGAATTCCAGCGCTTTTATTGCAAAAAGGCGCCATTCATTGACGCCTCTTGTTAATCTTAAGCTTCCTGCCTTAGATTAACTTTCTTTGTCATCGTCTAAATCAAACGCTGTATGCAACGCACGCACCGCCAGTTCTAGATACTTCTCATCGATGACAACAGAAATTTTAATTTCAGATGTTGAGATTATCTGAATATTTATATTCTCTTGAGCCAATACATCAAACATCTTACTTGCTACGCCTGCATGGGAACGCATGCCCACACCTACAAGAGATACCTTAGTAATGTCTTTTGCGCCAGAAACTTCTCGTGCACCTAAGTCGCTAGCAACCTTCCTCAAAACCTCTTCAGCTCTCACATAGTCACTGCGGTTAACCGTAAAGGTAAAATCGGTGGTTTTGTCGGCGGCTACATTTTGTACGATCATATCAACTTCTATGTTCGCTGCACCAATAGGGCCTAAAATTTTCGAAGCGACACCAGGAATATCTGGTACACCCATTACGGTTAACTTGGCTTCGTCACGGTTAAATGCAATACCTGAAATAACGGGTTGTTCCACGGTGCTGTCTTCCTCTGTTGTAATCAACGTGCCATTACCTTCTTTACTGCTATGCAGCACACGAAGGGGCACTTTATATTTACCGGCAAACTCTACTGCACGGATCTGTAACACTTTTGACCCTAAGCTGGCCATTTCTAGCATTTCTTCAAATGTAATCTTATCCATTCGCTTAGCTTTTTCAACTACACGAGGGTCAGTTGTATATACGCCGTCAACATCGGTGTATATATGGCACTCGTCTGCTTTTAAAGCGGCTGCCAATGCAACACCAGTAGTGTCAGATCCACCACGGCCTAACGTGGTAATATTTCCATCGCTATCAGCACCTTGAAAACCAGCTACAATAACAACACGACCTTGGTCTAAGTCTTTGCGGATACTGGTCGTATCAATGTCCTGGATACGAGCTTTCATATGAGCGCTGTCGGTTAATATTTTAACTTGAGAGCCAGTATATGACCGAGCTGGAACACCACGTTTTTGCAGAGCCATGCTTAACAAGGCAATGGTTACTTGTTCGCCAGTGGAGACCAACACATCCATCTCACGAGGCATAGGTTGCTCACTAATAGCATTGGCAAGACCAATCAATCGATTGGTTTCTCCACTCATGGCACTTACAGCTACAACCAAATCGTGGCCAGCGTCTTTAAATTTTTTCAGCTTATCAGCGACACCTTCGATTTTTTCAACCGTTCCAACCGAGGTGCCGCCATATTTATGTACATACAATGCCATGGATTACAGGCTCTTTAGCGTTAAGTAAATTGAGGGTTCAAAATTCGGCGATAATTAGACACTAAAAAGCACCACTTTGAAACACTGAGATTTAAGTACCGTTACTCAAATCTTGTTTTATATTCTTGTTTTATATCACAGGTTAGCTTCAGCCCAAGTATTAAATGCGCTTAAGGCATCATCAATACCGGCAGGTTTTTTACCACCAGCTTGGGCAAGATCTGGCTTGCCACCGCCCTTGCCGTCTACGTAAGGCGCCAACAGCTTTACAATATCGCCCGCTTTTGCTTTGCCAATTAAATCTTTTGTTACACCCGCAATCAAGGTTACTTTTTCACCTTCGCTGCTGGCCAGTAGTATAATGGCGCTGCCTAATTTATTTTTAAGCTGATCCATAGCTCCGCGCATAGCGGGTACATCTGCACCATCTAAACGAGCCGCTAACACTTTAACACCGTTAATTTCTTTTGCGCCTGCCGCTAAATCGGTACCTGTACCCGACGCCAACTTAGCTTTGAGTTGTTGTACGTCCTTTTCTAGAATTCGGTTCTTAGCCACCGTCGCCTCTACTTTATTCAATACGGTGTCTCGGCTCGCTTTTACCTGGCCAGCAATGGCGCTGATGGTATGCTCCATATTGGCAATATAATTGTAAGCCGCCTGGCCAACTACAGCCTCAACACGACGAACACCTGCTGCAATACCCGACTCACTTACAATTTTCAAAAATCCAATGTCACCGGTTCGATTAGCGTGCGTACCACCACAAAGTTCAACCGAAAAGTTATTACTCCCCATAGTAAGGACTCTAACTTCGTCGTCATACTTTTCACCAAACAAAGCCATGGCACCGTTGGCTTTTGCCGACTCCACATCCATTAGTTCGGTGCTGACAAGGGTATTAGTTCGGATTTGTATATTTACCTGTTGCTCTACTGCCGCTATTTGGTCAACGGTCATGCCTTCAAAGTGCGCAAAGTCAAAACGTAAACGGTCATGATTGCACAGTGAACCTTTTTGCTGCACATGGTCGCCTAAGGCTTCGCGAAGCGCAGCATGCAATAAGTGAGTGGCTGAATGGTGAAGCTCTGTTTGTATGCGTTTGTCTTCGTCCACAACCGCACTTAAAGTATCGCCTACTTTTAAACAACCCAACTTAACTTCACCGTGGTGCAAGTGATTTTTTTGTTCTTTAGTGGTATCGCTCACTATAAACTGGGCTGTGTCGGTGGCCAATACACCAGTATCTCCTACTTGACCACCAGACTCTCCGTAAAATGGCGTACTGTCTAATACGATCATGCCTGTATCACCAGCATCAAGAGATGCTACTTTTTGCCCATCTTTAAACAATGCAAGAATATTACCTTGTGCATTTAAGTGCTCGTAACCAGTAAAGTCGGTGGTGCCATTAAGGTCTAATGTATCGGTGTAATCCACTTTGAAGTTAGACGCTGCGCGAGCTTTGTTCTTTTGCTCGGCCATGCAGGTATCAAAACCGGCTTCGTCTACTTTCAAATTACGTTCACGAGCTATGTCAGCGGTTAAATCAACTGGAAAGCCATAGGTGTCATACAGTTTAAATACCGTCTCGCCTGCAATGGTATCGTCTTTCAGCTGGGCAATCGCTTCTTCTAATAGCTTCATGCCGTGATCAAGCGTTTTGGCAAATTGCTCTTCTTCTAGTTTAAGAATTCTTTCAATCTGCGCTTGGTTCTTTGCAAGCTCTGGGTAAGCGGCACCCATTTCAGTGACTAATGCTTTAACAATCTTATAAAAGAATAAGTCGGTCGCACCTAAAATATGACCATGGCGCAACGCGCGACGAATAATACGACGCAATACGTAACCACGGCCTTCGTTAGAAGGCATAACTCCGTCGCTAATTAAAAAGCTACACGAACGAATATGATCGGCGATCACAAGTAATGACTTGCTGTCTAGATCTTTAGTTCCAGTAGCATCTGCTGCAGATTTAATTAAGCCCTGAAATAAATCGATTTCGTAGTTTGAATGCACGTTCTGCATAATGGCAGAAATACGCTCAAGCCCCATACCTGTATCAACAGATGGCTTTGGTAATGGCTCCATAGTGCCGTCGGGCTGACGGTTATATTGCATAAATACGTTATTCCAGATTTCGATAAAGCGATCACCATCTTCTTCTGGTGTACCCGGTTTACCGCCCCAAATATGCTCGCCGTGGTCATAAAATATTTCTGAACAAGGCCCACAAGGCCCTGTATCGCCCATTTGCCAAAAATTGTCCGAAGCGTATTTCTCACCCTTGTCGCCAATGCGAATAATCTTATCTTCAGCAAGACCCATCTTTTTATTCCAGATGTCGTAAGCTTCTTGATCATCAGCATAAACCGTGACCAATAGTTTTTCTTTAGGTAGGTTCAAGCCTGTTTCGCTGGTTAAAAACTCCCATGCAAATTTAATAGTTTCTTCTTTGAAATAATCGCCAAAGCTGAAGTTACCTAGCATTTCAAAAAAGGTATGGTGGCGGGCAGTATATCCTACATTTTCTAAATCGTTGTGCTTACCGCCGGCGCGCACACAACGCTGGCTGCTGGTTGCACGTGTATAGTTACGTTTGTCTTGGCCTAAAAATACATCTTTAAACTGGTTCATACCCGCGTTGGTGAACATTAAGGTAGGATCGTTACCCGGAATTAACGAACTGCTGTCCACAATTGCGTGCTGCTTAGCCGCAAAAAAATCTAAAAATGCCTGTCTAATATCTGCCGTTTTCATACTCTGTCCATCAGCGAGTTATGCCCATTATTATAATTTTAATAAATTGTGGGACATTTGGAATCACAAACACGCGAGTATAGCGGGTTTGAGGCTAATGAACGAGGTTTGGGCTACAATTTTTATTGGTGTCAAACAAGACCAACAATGACTTGGCACTTTAAGCCGATCTGAACATTCATCAAGTTCAGCTGTCATAGGTGGTTCAGGCATTGTGAATAATACGATTTTAAGTTGAATACCGAGCACTAAAAACTCATAATGTGCAAAGATACGCCAATTCCAACTAGTCGAGCTTTAATTGAAAACATTTATTTCGCTAATATTTGTAAGTATCCTTTCGGTAGGGGCTTTTTTTGCGTTTCAAAGTGATGCGACAAAACAAGCGTGTATTGAAGACTGCTTCGCCGATACTGCTAACTTATTCCAAATTGCTTCTTCATTTTTTGGGCCTTCTGTTGCCTCAAATCAAACTAAAAGTGAGCAACTGGAATTAGACGCAAAGCTCCTGGCTCTTCTTCCCTCTACCGAAATTGACCTTAGCTATCAATCTACACCGCAAGAGACTATTATTAGCTCCATATCGACCAGCGCTCAACAACCTCTATTGCCAAATTTATTTATCAAACAAGTTCCAGGTCCAAGCACTCGCTTTAATGGCTCGGTTCATTCCGATAAAGATAACAAAGTTGTAGGGGCCGAGATTAACATAAGCATTCCAACCAATATTCGCTAAGGAACATCATGGCTGCATTTGCATGCGTTGTATTAATATTCTGCGGTATCAACTTTATGATTATTACTGGTGTAGGCCCATTTGCAAACGAGCCTTGGCTTAAATATCACTTAGCCTACAAGAAAAAAGATAAGTCGATTCAAGCGTTATTACTTTATCCGTCTATATTGTTTTCTATAATATGTAGCCTAGTCTTGATTGGAGTAGTGTCATGATTCGTATGGACTCTGGTCACCTAGGAAGTGGCACTTGGAAAGTTAAGCAACAAGAAGGCGTTGATTTTTTAAGTCACCGGTTGCCTTTTAGCCCACGAAATGAGTTTAGAATCGGCTCTAACGAAATCGTCGATGTAAAGCTTCAATCTATTGAAAAAGATAAGTACTTTATTAAGATAATACTGACCGACGAAAGGTCATGCTTTGGTCTAACAGACAAAATTAATTTCGATGCATTGCTAAAAATGGCGCAGCTTGATCTTCCAGCTCCTATAGAAGATCGCAATGTTAATGCATGGATGAGAGGTTTAGGCATCTTTATTGCTGCTGTAATTGTATTTGAATTAGTAAAATAGGTGAATGATTTATACCATGTTCGCGATTATGGACATGAGCTTACAATATAAGATATCTCTAAAATTGGTCTTTTAACCGTGCAGGTGACTGAAGGTCAATTCTAGAAAATATTTTAGGACTCCCTCTCATGAAAAAGATAGTAATAGTAGGCGGTGGTGCAGGCGGTTTAGAGCTTGCAACAAAACTTGGTGACACTTTAGGTCGTCGCAAAAAAGCTGAAATTCATTTAGTCGATACCAACAACACGCATTTATGGAAACCACTTCTACATGAAGTCGCAACAGGTTCTTTAGACAGTGGAATAGACGAACTTAGTTATCGTGCCCAAGCTCATAATCATTGCTTTAAATTCCATCTTGGTAGCATGTGCGACCTTAATCGTGAATCAAGTAATATCATTCTTGCTGCAATGTCTGATGAAAATAATGACGAAGTCCTCCCAGAGCGTGTTCTCTCATACAACACACTTGTATTGGCTGTTGGCAGCCAAACGAATGACTTTGGCACCAAGGGCGCTAGTCGTTTTTGCTCGTTCTTAGACAGCCGTAAACAAGCCGATAAGTTTCACCAAAAACTATTAAACACCTACTTAAGAGCAAATAATACAGCGGGCGTCACTGGAAATTATCAATTAAATATTGCCATTGTTGGAGCAGGCGCCACAGGTGTCGAACTTGCTGCTGAGCTGCATAACACAGCGTCTAAGTTAGCTGCATTTGGTTTAGACCAATTAAAAGAAGATCAATTAAAGGTGACTATTATTGAGGCCGGTGAGCGAATTCTACCTGCACTGCCACCACGAATTTCTGCTGCAGCACATCGCGAATTGAATAAACTCAATATCGATATAAAAACACAGACATTTATTCAAGAAGTTACCCATGAGGGTTTCGTAACCAAAGACGGCGAACTAATTAAGTCTGAGTTAATGATTTGGGCCGCTGGGGTAAAAGCCCCTGAATGGATGGCTAAACTAGACGGATTAGAAACCAACCGAGTGAACCAGATGGTGGTAAAAACATCTTTACAGACCACCGTTGACAACAACATATTTGCAATTGGAGACTGCTCTTATATGGTTCAGGAGAATGGTAAACCGGTCCCCCCAAGGGCACAAGCAGCTCATCAGCAAGCGTTTCATGTTTATAAAAATGTTGTCCGTATTAGCGAATCACAAGATCCACTGCCTTATGTTTATAAAGATAAGGGCTCTTTAGTAAACTTAAGCCGCTATAGCACGGTGGGGAGTTTAATGGGCAATTTGAACGGTGGTAGCTTTATGGTAGAAGGCGCTATAGCTCGTATAGTTTATGTTAGTCTTTATCGACTGCATCAGGTTGCACTGCACGGCTACTTTAAAACTATATTAATGAGCCTCTCTGGTCGCATTAATAAAATTATACGCCCACGTCTAAAACTGCACTGATTGATAATACACAATCAATAAACACCATATCAATTCTTTTGTTCGATATACGGAACAATTAATTTCGAAAATTATGCATGCAGTTTTCATATTTGAGGCCTACTATGGCCATATTTATAGACTAAGGACGAATTATGAAAAGCTTAAATAGTTTTTGCAGTGCCACATTTATTGCGCTGCTAGTCACATTGCCGCTCGTATCCATGGCCGAAGATGGACTTCCAGCCGAGGTTATTAGAGTTAAGCCTGAAATTTTAAAAAACACGATACAATCTGTTGGCAGCCTTAAAGCCAACCAATCCGTTGTGCTTTCATCAGAAGTACCCGGCCGAATTGCTTCCATTGGCTTTGAAGACGGAACTCAAGTTGAAATAAATACACCTTTATTCCAATTGGACAACAGCACTCAAAAGGCTCAACTAAATGAAGCCCGTGCCCGTGTTAAATTAAGTCAAACTGAATTCAAACGAGTAAAAAAATTATTCAATCAAAGTGTTGTTAGCGAAACCGACCTAGACTCTGCCGCCGCTAATTTAAGTATTAACCAGTCTCAAGCTGAGTTCTCCAACGCACAGTTGCAAAAGCTAACTATTAAAGCCCCCTTTAATGGCATGATTGGTTTGCATGATATAAGTATTGGCGATTATGTTAACGCTGGAGAGCATCTTGTGAGGTTGGTAGAAATTAAAACTCTAAAGTTTGATTTTGCTCTTCCTGAAGTGTATCTAAGTAAAGTTAAGCTTGGCCAAACAATTAGAATTAACACCACTGCCTTTCCTGGAAATACATATGAAGGTGCCGTTACCGCTATTGCACCTGCTCTTAACGAAGAATCTCGAAGCTTAATGGTGCGAGCGATTATACAAAATTCATCGTTAGAATTACGTCCCGGTTTATTCGCTAATGTCATTTTAGAAGTAAGCCAGAATGACAATGCTATTATGGTTCCTGAGCAGGCTTTAATTCCTCAAGGACAGCAGTATTACGTAATGAAAGTAGTGGACGGAAAAGTTGAACAGGTTCCCGTCATCATTGGTCAACGGAGAAAAGCACAAGTAGAGTTAGTTTCAGGTATTGGGGCTGACGATGTGGTTATTATTGCAGGCCAAATGAAACTACAGCCCGGCGCACCAGTGACTGCACTTTTCCCTGAAATGCTTCCAGTAAATAATCAGTAGGTGCACCCATGACTCTTTCTGATATTAGTATAAAACGCCCAGTATTTGCCACCGTATTAAACATACTAGTGGTGTTACTTGGTTTAATTGCATTTGACCGCTTAAGCGTTCGTGAATATCCAAACATTGATGTACCCGTTGTTACAGTGGAGACTGTTTATATAGGTGCGAATGCCTCTATTATGGAATCTCAAGTGGCACAAGTGCTTGAAGACTCGCTTTCGGGTGTGGAAGGTATTGACTATTTAGTTTCAAAAAATAGTTCTGAAAGTTCTCAAATCTCTGTTTATTTTAAACTTGATCGTAATGCCGACAGCGCCGCCAATGATGTGCGAGATCGTGTTGGTCGTGTCCGTGGCCAGTTACCTGCCGGAATAGAAGAACCAATAGTGTCTAAAGTAGAGGCTGATGCTCAACCCATAATATGGCTGGCATTTTCAAGTGACCGCCATTCGGCTCTTGATGTAACCGAATACGCTGACCGCCAAGTAAAAGATCCGCTTCAAACTGTACCCGGTGTTGCCAACGTCATACTGGCGGGCGAACGTGAGTATGCAATGCGTATTTGGTTAGATAGCAATAAGATGGCCGCATTCAATGTGACCGCTCAAGAAGTTGAGCTCGCTTTACGGCAACAAAATATTGAAGTACCTGCTGGTCGTATTGAGAGTGAACAACGTGAGTTTACTGTTTTAACACAAACCGACCTAAACAGTGAAAAGCAGTTTGAAGACATTATTTTACGTAAAAATAATAATTACTTCGTTCGTCTTAAAGACGTTGCGAGAATTGAGCAGGCCGCTAAAAGTGAACGTGTTGTGGCCCGCTTTAATCAAAGAAGTGCTGTTGCATTAGGTGTAGTAAAGCAATCTACTGCTAACCCACTTTCTGTCAGCGACGGCATTCAAGCTCGTTTACCTAAAATAAGAGATGCTTTACCGGAAGGCATGAAGGTTGAAATTGCTTATGATTCATCTGTATTTATTGACCGTTCAATAGACTCTGTATTTACCACAATTTTTGAAGCCATTGCATTGGTGGTTGTGGTTATATTCTTATTTTTAAGAAACTTACGGGCTACACTCATTCCATTAATTACTATTCCGGTGTCATTAATTGGCGTATTTAGCATCATGCTGTTATTTGGCTTTAGTATTAATACTTTAACTCTGTTAGCGCTAGTACTTGCTGTGGGCTTAGTGGTAGATGATGCCATTGTGGTATTAGAAAATATATATCGCTATATAGAGCAAGGCATGGAACCCATGCAAGCTGCATACAAAGGCATGCGTGAAATTGCCTTTGCAGTAATCGCTATGACATTTACTTTGGCGGCTGTGTTTGCTCCTGTGGCATTTACCCCTGGCCGTACTGGCAAGCTGTTTACTGAATTTGCACTTACACTGGCAGGGGCTGTTATTGTTTCAGGTTTTGTTGCACTAACGCTTGCCCCAATGATGGCATCTAAACTATTGAGACATGAAAAAAACCCCAGCAACTTCTATTTGAAAGGTGAAGAAGTATTAAACAACCTGACTAATTTCTATCGCAGATTACTTACTGGTGCACTTGATAGAACAAAAATTGTTGTGGGTGTTGCCATGTTAACGATTGTAGGACTTGGTGCTTTGTATAAGTTATTACCAAGTGAACTAGCACCAGTGGAAGACCGTGGTTTTATCATTGGTTTTTCTATTGCACCAGAAGGATCAAGTACTAATTATGTAGACAGATACTCTAAGCAAATTGAAGATATCTACTCTGGTATTCCAGAAAAAGATCGCTACTTTATGATTACAGGCTTTCCGTCTTCAACCAACAGTATCTCATTTTTAAAAGTAGATGATTGGGAAGATCGAGACCGTTCGACTCAAGAAATTGCTGACTCAATTATGGGGCCCATGTTTGCTGGTATACCCGGAACTATGTCATTCCCTATGCTGCCGCCTTCGCTAGGACAAAGTATTATATCTCGGCCTATCGAAGTGGTTATTCAAACAACACAAGGCTACGAACAACTGAATATATTTACTCAAGCACTAATGGGTAAAATTTATTCAGCAGGTTTGTTCACTCAGCCTGATGTGGATTTAAAACTGAATAAACCTCAGCTAGACATTTCAGTAGACCGAAATAAAGCAGCCGACTTAGGTGTGGCCGTTTCTGAGCTTGGCACTACATTAGAAACTATGATGGCAGGTCGTGAGGTAACGCGTTATAAAAAAGGAACTGAGCAGTACGACGTTATTCTTCAAGTTGAAGAAGAAAACAGAGCCAACCCGCAGGATATTAGCCAAATTTATGTGCGTGGTAATGGTGGCAGCATGATCCCTTTGTCTAACATTGTCACGGTGACTGAGAGCATTGCGCCTAAGGAGTTGAATCACTTTAATAAATTGAAGTCTGCCATTGTACAAGCTGGTTTAGCACCTGGTGTGGACGTAGAAACGGGCTTAGCGTTTATTGAAAATGAAATACAAAATCTTTCTGCCGAGATGAATATCCCAGTAATGGTTGACTATTCAGGACAAACTAGAGAATTTAAAGAATCAGGAGCTGGATTAATACAAACCTTTATTCTTGCTCTGTTATTTATCTATTTAGTGCTGGCCGCACAGTTTGAAAGTTTTAAAAGCCCATTTATAATTATGCTATCTGTGCCGCCTGCACTACTGGGTGCGGTTATCGCGTTATGGCTAAGCGGAGGTACAGCCAATGTATACAGCCAAATTGGTTTACTCACTTTAGTTGGCTTGATAACCAAACACGGAATATTAATTGTAGAGTTCGCAGATCAACTCCAAGAACAGGGTAAGCAGAAGCTAGAAGCGGTTATTGAGTCTGCGTCTATGCGTTTACGCCCTATTCTTATGACCACTGCAGCTATGGTACTAGGAGCAATACCATTAGCCCTTGCCACAGGTGCAGGTGCTGAGAGTCGTGAGCAAATTGGTTGGGTAATAGTGGGAGGTATGTCCATTGGGACACTGCTAACACTGTTTATTGTACCGGCTTTTTATATACTGCTTGCAGAAGATCTTAAACCTGAAGAGCATAAACCTGAAGAGCATAAACCTGAAGAGCAGCGGCTCTAAAACCCATAAATATGAAGGGCCCTGCTAGTTGATTTTTTAGGGCTCTTTTTTTTACGTTTAAATTTTTAATTTTTAATTAAATTGTGGTTTTATCTTTGTGACGATTAAAGCCTGAGTAAATTTGGTCTAGGGAAAACCCTCTGCGCTGCAAGTAGCCCATCACTTTACCTTTAACTTTTAGATCTGAAATATCTTGGGATTTAAGTTTTTTTTCTATTAAGCGATCCACTTCATCGGGCCAAATAACTTCATTTTTATTTGCTTCGAAGGCATGCTCCACTAGGTACTCTTTAATGCCTTTTTGATTGAGTTCTAACCGAATACGTACAGGACCATAACCGCTTACCCCTTTACTGCGCACAAACATACAGGCAAACCGTTCGTCACTTTGATAGCCTTGATCAACCATCCAATCTAAAACAATATAAATGAGTTCTTCATTTTCAGTGTAAGGCAGTAGCTTAGCTTCAAGTTCGGCATAACTGTATTCACGTCTAGACAATAGCTCGATGGTTTTTCCACGTAAGCCTTTCTCGTCTAATAGCTTTGCTTTTTTGATATTGGGCGGCTGCCACATATGGTTTACCTAAAGTTGTAGGCTGCTAATTTTAATTATATAAACAAAAAAAAGGCCAGCAATGCTGACCTTTTTTATTTATACCTGTAACTTACGCTTCGGGTGACGCTGTAGCTGTAGTTTCTTTTGCTTTGCCTTTCGCTTTAGGCTCAGGTTTAGCATCGGCTGCAGCAGCAGCGTTTCTGGCTTCCGCTTTTAATGCAGCTTTAGCCGCCGCGTCTTTAACTGGCTGAACCAGCAATTGGTCGCGAATCTGATCTTCAATTTCTTTGAATATGGCAGGATTTTCCAACAAAAATTTACAAGAGTTTGCTTTACCCTGTCCAATTTTATCACCCTTGTATGCATACCAAGCACCTGCTTTATCGACAAGCCCTAACTTAACACCAAGGTCAACTAATTCAGCCGCTAAGTTAATGCCTTCGTTATAAACGATTTGGAATTCAGCTTGTTTGAAAGGTGGTGAAACTTTGTTTTTAACCACTTTAACGCGAGTTTCGTTACCAATTACTTCGTCACCATTTTTCACCGCCCCTGTACGGCGAATGTCTAAACGTACCGAAGAGTAGAATTTTAATGCATTACCGCCAGTTGTTGTTTCTGGGCTGCCGAACATAACACCAATTTTCATACGAATTTGGTTAATGAAAATCACTAAACAGTTAGCATTTTTGACGTTAGCCGTTAACTTACGTAGTGCTTGAGACATTAAACGAGCTTGCAGACCTACGTGGTGATCGCCCATGTCTCCTTCAATTTCGGCTCTTGGTGTTAGTGCCGCTACCGAGTCAACTACAATTACATCGACAGCACCTGAACGCACTAGGCTGTCTACAATTTCTAGGCCTTGCTCACCGGTGTCTGGCTGGCTTACTAGCAACTCGTCTAGGTTGATGCCTAAACGTTCTGCGTATAAAGGGTCAAGTGCGTGCTCAGCATCTACAATGGCAACTGTCTTACCTTGTTTTTGTGCTTCGGCTAATACAGACAGGCATAACGTTGTTTTACCTGAAGATTCTGGCCCATAAATTTCAACGATACGGCCGTAAGGTAAACCACCTATGCCTAAGGCAACATCTAAAGAAAGTGAACCTGTTGATACAGATGGAATCGCTTCTATAGGCTGATCGCCCATTTTCATAATGGCACCTTTACCGAATTGACGTTCAATTTGGCCTAAGGCGGCGTCTAGAGCTTTTTGGCGATTCTGATCCATGTTTGGCTGACCTTCTCTTATTTAGAGTCTGATTATTAATCTATGTCTGGTGGTATACAGTGTTTCATCCAGTTAAAAGCACTGTAAATTTAAACAGTATTTAATCACATAAATTTTTTTACGCAAGGGTTTATTTTGACCAATTTGTAACTAATTGGATAAAATAGCAACACTCAAACATATGAGTATTAACAAAATAATAGGTTGGAATGATGCAAGGTTTAGCAGGCTAGCGGAAAAGCCCATGTAATCAGGCTTTCAGATTGAAAGCCGTAAAACATGATGCACTGGGTAATGGCCTCTGGTCGTTATTGAGAGCGGTTACCTTGGTGAATTATTCTTCTTCTTTTTTGTAATGCTGCTGGTTAATATAGCTATAAGCCACCTTAAATGCTGGCTGCTGGAATTTTTTAAGACCTAAATCATCAAAATCGGCTTGTATTGGATTACGCTTCAACTGCTCTTTAATGACCATGTGCGGCACTAAAGTAACGGGTAAAGACAACACTTGGAGGGCAGCTTCGAGCTTAAAACTGGTAGCACTGCCGGCATTTTTGCCTTTCTGGTCGCGTTCAATAATCACGACCTCGTTAACACTGTAGTCTTGCATCAGCTGCCTAACGGCATTATGAAACTTTTTAATAGATTCTTGAGAGTCAGACTGTGAAACCACAAAGCTGCGCTGACGAATCTCAGGAACGGTAAACATACCAGCGTCGTACGCCAATACACAAATAATGGCTTCGCCACCTTTAAGTTCCACACCACACACTTTCATAACGGTCTTTCTCGTAAAATCACTTTAATTGGCTGCATTGTAGCGTTAAATGGGGATTGGTGCTTCTAATAATTGTATATGGCATGGCCTGCCTGCAGAAAGCGATCTCAGAGATATTACCGGTAGATGATTGCAGTCTGTAAAGGATAGGTACCAGCAACTAGCCCAAAAACCACTTCAACAGCCCTAAAATAGCCACTGCTTGAATTGCAGCCAATGCTTGCCAGAAACGTAAAGGGTTACGTTGCACCAGTGGTCTGCCGCGCTTACTTGCATACTTTTTATTAGGGGTTTGCAATTCAAATATAAATTCTGAAAATGCGGCTTGTCGCTTATCTATAGTGGGAGACAGTGCTGTCTCTAACGCACCATCCATCCAATACGGCACCATAGGATTGTGGCTGTGTGCACTTTGATAGGAGAGACGAAATAGATTGCGCTGATCGGTAAGCTTTTCTAACTGCTCACCAAAAGGCAATTTACCGGTTAGCATTTCATAAATCACCACTGCTAAGCTGAACATATCTGACTTTTGAGTTTTTTTGCCTCTGAAGCGGGTTTCTGGAGCGCTGTAAACCGCAGTACCTAATGCATCTTCTCGCTCAAATGGGGTGTCTATTTCTTCTACTCCAGCTGCCCAGCATGAGCCAAAGTCAATTATTTTTGGAATGCCCTGAGTGTCTAACATAATATTGTCGGGCTTGATGTCTTGGTGAAGAATATCTTTACGGTGAAACGCTCTTAAGCCACGACTAATAAGTTCGGCAATACGAATCACCTCGTTAATATCTGGCTTAGGGTTTTCTTTTATCCATTGCTCGAGTGTCATACCCGGAATGTATTCGACTAAAGAATACAGAGCTGTTTTAATTTCTTTAGGTTCAATTATTTTTGCTACGTAAGGGCTATAAATGCGTTTACCTATCCACTGTTCTAATACAAAGCGTTCAATATAGGCAGGGTCATCTTCAAAATTTATTGAAGGGGTTTTCATCACTAATCGCTTGCCAGTCTCATCCTGTACCAAGTAAACCTGACTACGAGAGCTGGCGTGCAGTTCTTTTAATACCTGAAAGCCATCGAGTTTGTGCCCTACTTCTAACGGCGGAGGAAAAGGCAGGTCAGAGAGTTTTTTATAAATATCTTGATTATTGGCATTGGGCAGTTTTTCAATTTTTAATAACTGACAGCTTAGGTTGTCTTGACTGCCTGCCTTTAGAGCCATATTTATGAGCGTATTGCAGGTTGCTTCAAACTTCCCTTCATGATTTTCTTCAATCTGATTTTCAGCTACCTGGGTATGAATGGTTTTATCAGATAAATAATCATGGATGCCGTCTGTGGATAGAAAAAATAGATCCCCTACTTCCACGTCTAATTGTGAAAAATCCATTTCTAGACGACTGTCCATTCCCATGGCGCGAGAAAGATATACCGTATCTTTATTAACATGAGTTGAATGGTCACGGGTAAGTTGTTCAAAATTATTACCGCGCAAGCGATAAATGCGGGTATCTCCCACGTGAAAAATATAGGCCTGCTGAGACTTAATAATGAGCGCACTTAAGGTGCTAATATGGCCCTTAATTTGGCTTTGCCCCACCAACCAACTATTTAACGCCAATAGTATTTTTTGCCCTGAGGTTTTAACCGACCACGCGTCTGGTGTACCGTAATAGTCACTGATAAAGTTTCGCACACAGGTTTCGCTGGCTTCTTTACTGGCTTCGGCTGCACTGACCCCGTCAGCAATAACCGCGACCACTCCTTTTAAAGTAAGCGCAGGCTGATTGGGTATACGTATGCCGATGCAATCTTCATTTTGGGCTTTATGGCCTGCGTGAGTGGCCTGGCCAACTGTCAGCTCTAACTGAGATTCTAAATACATAACCGACCTATTTTAAGCATGGGTAACTTTCTGTAAAACTCTTTATTATAAACCATGACAGCTTAATTATTACCCAGCCTAAATTGTATTTGACTCATTTACTGTTATTTACCTACTTGAATAAGCTCTACCGTACCGTCGTCATTTATTTCTGCAATGTGCCCAGCAGGCTCATCTAAGAAAACAGCAATCAAACCTAATACCACAGCACAAGAAATTGAGATGACGGTAAAAAATGTGGCCGCGTCTGTCAGTGAATATATTAATAAAAAAGTAGCGGCGCCTACATTTCCATAAGCCCCTGCCATACCAGCAATTTGACCGGTTAAACGACGCTTTATCAGAGGCACCACAGCAAACACGGCACCCGCACCCGCTTGAACAAAAAATGAACATGGAATCACCACCACCAGTACATCAAACGCACTCCAGCTTCCGTCCATCAAGCTTAAGAAATAATATCCTATAGAAGAACCCGCCAGTACCACTAACAACGCAAGCCGACGCCCCAGTTTATCGCTGAAGTAACCTCCCAACGGACGTGCAAATAAATTCATCGCCATAAACGAAGCCGCTATCGCCGCGGCTTGAGCCAGCGACCATTCTGGAAAAATACTGGTAAAGTGAAGCGCTAACATAGAAACAACCGCCACCTCTGATCCAAATGTCACCATATAGGCAACACTTAATAAAGAAACTTGTTTAAATTTATACTGGTGAATAGCAGGAATATCTTCCTGTAAGCTATCTTTATTCACTTCATAAATTTTATATATTTGCTGAATAAAATAAATGGCTAAAAAAGCATAGATACCATAAGTAAGCCCATCGCTTAACAAGTCCACACCAGTTGGCGATAGACGCCACGTTAAAATGGCCAATGCGATAAACATAGGTGCCGTCATAATCATGTATAAGAACAAATCGAAACGACTGGTAACTTCCATAGCCCCTATTTTTTTAGAGGTAAAATAAGTACTGCCCTTGGGCGTATCTTTTACAAATCGATAAAAAACAAATGAATATAAGATTGCAATAATGCCCGATGACGCAATGGCATAACGCCAGCCATCGTCTCCACCAAAGGTACCTGCTAGTGCAGGTAAAATAAAACCAGCTGCCGCCGCACCAAAGTTGCCCCAGCCACCATAAATGCCTTGGGCAGTACCCGCTTCTTTAACCGGAAACCACTCTGTCATCAAACGAATGCCAATAACAAAACCCGCACCCGAAAACCCTAATAAAAACCTCATTAAGGCCAGCTGGGTATAGTTTTGAGAGAGTGAGAAGCCGATGCAAAAAATACCACTGATAACCAGCAGCGCAGTAAACATGATCTTGGGACCATATTTATCAACCAACATACCCACAATAGTTCTGGCCGGAATGGTTAAGGCTACGTTTAACACCAGTAGCGCCTTAGCTTCAGCCGACGTTAGGTGAAAGTATTCTTTAATAAGAGGCATTAAAGAGGCGTGGCAAAACCACATAAAGAATGTAATAAAAAACGCCACCCATCCTAAGTGCAGGGTTTTTATCTTTGGGTCTCTAACGTTAAATACGTTAAATCCAGGCTCAGCCATAATTAATCCAATAATCTTAAGTTAAAAAATGAATACTTGTATCTAGCAAAAGCCAGGCCAAAAACGTAAGTCATTGATTTTACTAGGATTTTACTTAAAACCCTACATTCACGCACTTTAATAATGCATTTTAAGGCCACACAATAACTGTGGTCGCACCAATTAAGATCACCACAGACTGCCGAGTTAAGATTATTGTTTGTTTTAGATACAGCCTTTGCCCCGTGTTAAAACAACAGCGCATTTAAAAGCTCAACCCGATTGCTGAGCACTTAATCCTGAACCTCCCTTACCGATTCTTGGGTCTGTGTATCCTAGCTTAACGGCACTCCCATTCCGATATGTAAGCGGAGTAAATTGAGCCTTTATTTAACCCCATCTAGAGCTATCTGCTGTGACTGTAGATCCATTAAAACGTGATTGCCTGCTGTCATTACTTGGTCTGTCTGTATGCCTGTCTATTACTTTCTAAAATTCTTGAAGCTCTGAACCTCTTGTCCAATGCTTTCCTGCACATTTAATAAAGAGATAAGTAATAAACGCCATATAAAAGTGACTCTTACGGTGCTGAATGCATAACTTTTAATTACATAATGCTCCCCCCTTTGGTAAAAAACGCTTTGAAGTGCTTAGAGTGGTATCCGAAGCTATGGCGGCCATACTAGGTGACGGTGTTACTGCCATGAACTAAGTTGGCATAATCAAACTTGGCAACAGTGACTCCACTTTCAGCATCATTAAAAAATCAAAAAAGAGAGTGCTCACTATGTCTACAACTCGATTGTGTATATAGTTGATCGCGCTTAACACACTCACATACTAAAAATAATGAAGTAGGAATATCTATGAACTACCTAGAAAACGCTTGTCTACTGGCTGGACGCTTCTTAATGGGCATATATTTTATCTTGCCTGGAATACAAAAAATAACTGGTTATGAGAAAATGACTGCGTATATGGAAGCTCATGGTGTACCTATGATCACCGTGCTTTTGCCATTGACTATTTTGTTACAACTAGCCGCAGGCGCTGCCATTATTGTGGGTTACAAAGGTAAAATCGCAGCGTTCATACTGGCTGGTTTAACCTTTGTTATTAGTATGTATATGCACAACTTTTGGGATATGGCAGAAGGTGTCGCTAAGGCCCATGAAATGCAGAATTTCTTTAAAAATATGGGGATTATGGCAGGGCTGCTGATGATAATTTCGTTAGGGACTGGTAGGTTTAGTTTAGATAATAGAACTAAGGCTGAATAAATATACTTTTAGACATCGTTAAAACTGATGGAAAAATTCAAGGCATCAAATACCTTGAGTTTTTCAATCAATACCCATTGTATAATGAGTACCCCATAGAAAAGATAATGCCTTACCCCACAACAACACTCAGTATATCTGGCTGATCAGATTCTTTAATTTGAAACTGGCTACCCGCGATTTCCATTGAATCACCTGCTTTAAATTTAGCCCCTGACTGAAACTGATAGGTAACTAAATTTAATATTTGCTCAGCAGACTCTTGCGCGGTTATCGACTGGGGTAATAAGTCAAGCTCAACACCAACAAAAGCATTCAAACCACTGCTGCGAGCACCGAATGTTTTAGCCCCTTGATCTGGAGAATAAATTCGCACTGGGGTCCAAAATATTAGTGGTAACAGAACTCCTGCTGGTTCTCCTTTACGTTGCGCATCGATGGCCTTTCCTAACGTTTGTAAAGTGCCATTAAACATCTCTGAATTTTGTAATGAGCCTGAGTTTATCCATAGTACCGCTTGGATCTTCGCAAGTTGTGAAATAACAGCTATTAGGTGTGTTAGTGTAATTGCTTGGCCAATAGCCTGTACTTGATTAGCCGCTGGGGTTAATACTGAAATAATAATGTGTGCGTCTTGCTTACTAACAATTTCATCGCCATTTTGTAGGGTGTAATTAAGAGGCAATACAGATTTTAATTCGGCCTGTGGATAAGGTTCATCTAAATACAACATAGATATTTCCATGTCAGCCACTTTCACCACGTAGCTATTTTTATTGCTACTGACAATTTTAGCCGTGGAAAAATGCTGTAACAATAACCCATCAAGTTGAGGTTGAGTGACAACAGGCAGATCTTCAAATAGAACAGCAGCTGAATGTGATGGAAGAGTTGAATCTGACATAGTATTTATCCAATTTTTATACGGCTTAGACTTCAGTTAGTGTGGAATAACAATGCATCTATGCTAAGAGGAAAGTCTTAGTAAGTCCAGTGGCTGGACCTATAGATTTACCTATAGATTTACGCATAGATTTACGCATAGCATTGATTAATAGCTATTCCCTACATATTCAAAGGAATTAAAATGCACTTATATAAATTAGAACGTTAAAAAATATACTCTTTTCTAGAAAGTCTAATTTAGACAATGTCATTACCATTAAAAAAAGTAATGACTTTTTAGCTCTGATTACATATTGATAACAGGGAAGCGAGTAAAATAACTGATTAGGATTAACTAATATAAGCTCGAATTAGATAACATATAATGATTATCTTAGTGAGCGTTTTGAGTAAGCACTTTATAAACTTTTACTTTTACTATTTACTATTTACTATTTACTATTAGATATAGTTTTTAAATTCAACTGGCCAACTGAAAGCATTAATCATTTTTTGAATATGCTCAAGCGAACTTATTTTTTTGACTCCTCCTAGCTTAATAGCAACTGCTGGCATTCCGAAAACAACACAACTGGCTTCGTCCTGTGCCACTGTGAAAGCACCTGCATCAAACATTTCTTTCATGCCATTGGCGCCATCATCTCCCATCCCTGTCATTATAATACCCAGAGATTGTTTTGCCGCTGATTGGGCTACAGACCGAAATAACACATCCACCGAAGGCCTATGTCGACTTACTAATGGGCCTTTTTTTATTAAAACATAAATTTTCCCTGATCGATTCTCTACCATCATATGCTTACCGCCCGGCGCTATTAGCACTTTACCTGTTTCAACCATATCGCCATCTTCGGCTTCTTTCACATACACTTCAGAAACAGAATCTAGCCGTCTTGAAAAAGCAGCAGTAAAGGCTTCCGGCATATGCTGAACGATGACTACACCGGGCGCATCTTTTTTTAATGAAGAGACTATGTATTCAAGTGCGTGAGTACCACCCGTAGAGGCACCGATAGCAACGAGTCTATTAGACGGCATCGGTTTTATTCTTGATAGCCGAGGTAAGATGACATCTGCTGTCTCTTTTTTTTGTGCATTTATCATTGTAGGAGGTGTATTAGAATGTATTCTTAAGTTTTTTATCTTAGCTTTGGAAGCTACTCTTATGGCATCTATAATTGATTTCTTTTGTGCACTTAATTCTTTTTTTAGATTAGATGATGGCTTTTCAACAATTTCCACCGCACCAAGGCGGAGAGCTTTTATACTGATCTCGGAAGATTTCTGCGTCAATGTAGAGCACATGACAACCGGGTAAGGGTTTTCGTCCATTATTTTTTTTAGAAATGTAAGACCATTCATTCTTGGCATTTCAACATCCAGTATAATCACATCCGGTTTGATTACTTCTAGTTTTTTTAAAGCAAATATTGGGTCCTGAGCCGTATCAATAACTTCCATTCCTGCCGCTTCGTTGATAATGGAACTAAGAACTTGGCGTACAAGCGCTGAGTCATCGATCACCAGAACTTTAATTTTATTCATATAGTTCGCCCTTAACACAATCCATTTTGTGTTTTCATAGATTTTTCATTAGTGTCTTCAGATATAAATTTCACCCAAACATCGCCCGTCGTAACATCCATAATAATCCGCCTATGACCTTGTTCACCCACATGTACAACTTTAATATCGACCTTTCTATTTATTAATAATGCCATAGCTTGTGCAGCATTTCTTTCTCCGATTAACGAATCTTTTGCATCCAAATTTTTTCCGAACATATTGCTACCACCAAATATTTTTGCCTGATATTGTTCATAATTTGTCTGGTGTAGCCTAAGTGCCATATCAAAAAAAACCATCGCTTCTTCCCCATATCGACCATCGAGATCTGACGTACCCCTATCTTTTTTAGACCTGAATGGCAACATAAAATGACACATACCACCGATATGCAACACTGGATGCCAGAGACATATGGCGATGCATGAGCCCAGTAATGTGTGAACATGTGTACCAGGTTCACCGAAGATAAATTCACCAGGATGAAGGAAAATGTTTCTAGTGGCATGCTTCATTAATCTACTCTAAATTTTTAATATAAATAACCATAGCTATTTATCTCTTTTGATAAGTCGTCGACCCAATTAAGTCAATCGGTAGGTCCATACCTTTGAGTGATTCAGAGTGGCCTATAAATAATATACCTTTGGGTCGTAATTTTGAAATCAGGCTTCGAATTATCTGTTCTTTGGTTTTATTATCAAAATAAATTAAAACGTTACGTAAAAATATAACATCAAACTGGCCAACTTCAGGCAGAGGCTTAGTTAAGTTTATTTCTTTAAATCTTGTTTTTTTTCGTAAATTTTTATCTATCAGTAAAAAACCTTCGTATTCACCGTTACCTTTCATACAATACTTTTGAAGAAAGTCTTTAGGCATCGCATCAATACGATAAATTTGATAAAGCCCTTTTTTTGCTTTATCAATAATTCGGCTACTTATATCTGAACCAAAAACCTCCCACTTCCCTGTAGGCCCAAAAAAATCATCCATTACCATAGCAAGACTATATGCTTCTTCACCACTTGAACTGGCAGCGCTCCACAGCCGTAGTAAACGATCCTTTGAGTGGTGTTGTAATACCAACTCCTTTAAAGAGTTAAAATGTCCGGGCTCTCGAAAAAAATATGTTTCGTTAGTTGTTAATAAATCAATGGCTATCTGACATTCTATGCTGTTCTTGTCTATTAATAGATTTACATATTCATCGAAGCTATCTAAATGATAATGCCGCAATCGTTTATTTAAACGAGAACCAACTAGCATTTGTTTGGCTGAACCTAAATCTATACCTGCCTCTTTGTAAATAAATTCTTTAATGGTTTGATAAGCACGGACTGAAATATCCATTTTTTTATGCTGTGATGCAATCATTTTGTCCAACGTTACTCTCCAACCTGCTGGCTGCTTATTCTGTTGATTACTGAACTAATTACAATGATAGTAAGTTCATTTTTCTATTATTGTAAATACACTATTCCTCAGTAACAGACGGTATATTCAGCTCATCTACCATTGATGTAACGCTAGATAATTCGTTAATCGCCAACACATGGCCCACATCGAGTAATATCATTAACTTGTCATTTATTTTCCCCATACCCTGAATAAAATCAGCTCGTATTTTGGCCCCAAAAGCCGGCGCTGGCGCTATGTCTGAATCTGCCAGTTCAATAACTTCGTTGACAACGTCTACAACAATACCCACTTCTATACTCTCGCCTTCATCATCTCTAATATCAATAATAACGATACTAGTGCGCTTTCCAATCTCTTTGGGGTGGTGTTCAAAACGCCGAGAAAGGTTGACCACTGGTACAACATTACCCCGCAGATTAATTACACCGGAGATAAAATCTGGCATTAACGGTACCACCGTTAAATTGGCGTACTCAATAATTTCTCTAATATGTAAAATTCCGATGCCGTACATTTCATCGTTGAGGACAAAAGTTAGGAACTGCTGAGCATTTTCTGGCCTAGAGCCTTCGTCCAATATTGCTTTACCTGTTGGCTGTGACATGTTGCACCCTCAAAATCGTTCGAATTTTTTTTCGTCAATGGCTGCCGCTTCTCGATATTCTGTAGACTCTTCAAGCTCTGTGGACTTATTTGGTCCCTTAGCCTTAATTGATAAAGATGCCGCTGCAGCACTGGCTCTTTGTCCTTGGTTAGTAGAACCCTGGTTTTTCAATTTAAAAAAGCTGATTACTTCAATTAGTGATAGCGATTGGCTGCGCATTTCATCGGCGGTTGCTGCCAGCTCTTCTGAAGCAGCTGCATTTTGTTGCGTCACTTGATCAAGCTGCTGCATGGCGCTGTTAATCTGGCTGACGCCAGCTGATTGCTCTTCTGAAGCAGCTGATATTTCCTGAACTAATTCCGCAGTGCGCGCAATATCGGGCACCATTTTCTCTAGTAAATCGCCAGCATTTTCAGCAACCTTCACACTGTCACCTGTCTGTTCACTAATTTCAGAAGCTGCTATCTGACTGCGCTCAGCAAGCTTGCGTACTTCAGCGGCGACAACCGCAAATCCTTTACCATGCTCACCAGCACGTGCCGCTTCTATTGCAGCGTTAAGCGCAAGCATATTAGTTTGGTAAGAAATATCTTCAATAATGGTGATTTTTTCAGCGATATCTTTCATGGCCCGTACGGTTGCAACAACCGATTCCCCACCTTCCATAGCTGCATTTGAAGACTCAGTAGCAATGCCATCAGTCACGCGTGCATTCTCACTATTCTGCGTGATTGAGGCACCCATTTCTTCGATGGAAGCACTGGTCTCTTCAACGCTAGCAGCCTGTTCACTGGCGCCTTGACTCAAACTTTGTGCCGTTCCACTAACCTGCTGCGAAGCGGCTGCCAGTGCATTCGAATTGTTATTAACTTCGGTAATAACAGCAACCAGTTTGTCACGCATCGCAATCATTGCAGCTAGAACACCAACCACTTTTTCATTACTATGAACCAGATCAGTTGAGAGATCGCCACTGGCAATTTTTTGGGCTATATCCAAAATAACTGGAGGTTCGGCGCCGAGTTTCGACATAATACTACGAACAATTAACAGTGCTGTTCCTAGACCTATCAACAAACCTAGCGTGAGTATTGTGAGCATTAGGTTGCGACCACCTATGTAATTCTCGCTACTTTCTATTTTGTCCTGTTCAAGCAACTCTTCGTTGATTGTCACTATCTCAGCAATTAAGTCTGTAGCTTTGTCATTAAGCTCACGCCCTTTATTACTTGATAGATCAAAGGCTTTAGCATTGCCATTTTCGCGACTGGTAGTACGAACTTCTTCGTTTGTTTCTGTGAAGTTGTCCCAAGCTGTAGCAAAAATTTCGACACTGGCTTTTCCTTCGGGAGTGGATAATAAGCGTAATTCGGCTAGTTTAGTTTGGAGCGATATCTGTATTTTTTCAATTGATTCAGAATATTGATCCATACCTTTTTGAGTAGATTCTAAAATAAGACTCTTCTCTGCACGGTGAACTTCAAGCATATGTTGAATAATACGCGCAGCCAATAGTGCCCGTTTTGCAGCATTGGCTGCCTGCTCGCTTGCGTCGCTGGCTTCTTTGTTATTCTTATCGACAATGTAAGTTATGTAGCTGTCAGCTTGGTCGGTTAAATCACGGCCCTTACCACTTGCCAAATTAAATGCATCAGTGTTTTTAGAGCTGCGTGCGTAATCACGAATGGTGTCGTTCACTTTAAGGTATTTATCCCATGTAATAGTAAACTGATCTAGTTTTGACCGTCCTTCTGAGTCGGCTAATTCACGTAAACGTGAACGGAGGTCTTGCATTTCTTGACGAGTTTGTGCGATGAAGTCAGCGTATTGATCCATATCTTTACTTGATTTGGCTAGGATAATATTTTTTTCAGCACGTGAAATGGCTAACAAATCTTGTTTTATGTGACCACCTAGCTTGACGCGCTCAGCAGCACTAGTGGAAATTAGGCTGGCTTCTAAAGCTTCCTCATCATTGCGATCGGCCACAGCCTTCATTGCCTTTTCCGCTTTTTCATATTTTTTACGACCGGACGCAGCAGATAAATCTTTGGCTTTATAATTGGAATTTAAATGGGCTAAGGATATAACAGCATCGTTCACGTCTAAGTAGTCATCCCAGGTGGTGGCAAACAGGTCCAGTTTTGCCTTACCTTCAGTATCGACCAAATCGCGTAACTGCTCTCGACGACTCTGCATATCTTTACGATGTTCAGCGATAAAATCTGAAATTTCCTCCATATCTTCGACGTTATGAGAGAGGATTATGTTTTTTTCAGCACGTGAAATGGCGATTGCGTCTTGATTTATGCGAGCGCCTAGTTTGATTTTCATGGAGGAATTATCCGCCATATGATTAATGCGGTCACTCATGCCCGACATTTTAACGAGGGACACTGACGCCATAATGATCATTAAAATGATCAGCAAGCTAAACCCTCCAATTAACTGCATCCTCATGTTTATTTTCATGCTTATATCCTGGTTATAAAGAAAGAATTCAACTGCAATTTAGCAGAAGAGTTTTGCTGTGTGATTTGATAAAATTATTATATTGCAGAGATTATCTGAGCAACAACTAGCATAATTTTTTCCGTTAGCTAGGTTCTGGCGCATATTGCTAATTAGACTTATATTAAAAGACCCTCCCTACCAAGCTTGGTACATCGATAATAATGGCAACCTCGCCGCTGCCTAAAATAGTGGCTCCACTTATGCCTTTTAAATTCTGAAAAACTTTGCCAAGTGGTTTTATAACCGTCTGATACTCACCGAGTAGTTCATCTACTACCAGTCCAACTTTTTGACCTGCATATTTCACCACGACAATATTATCCCTATGCCTTTCTTTTTTTTTAATATTACTAGAGTCGTCATCGTTGAATATGCTCGACAGATGCAGGTATGGCATGACCTCTCCGCGTAAATCAATGTATTCACCTTTTTTAGTCTGCTGCTCATCTAGCTCGATACATTCTTCGACTAAATCAAGGGGGATCACATAGGCAGACTCACCGACCAGCACCTGAAACCCATCAATGATGGCGAGTGTTAGAGGCAGACGAATGGTAAAACTGGTGCCCACCCCCAATTCACTATTCACCGAAATCTGTCCACGTAACGCATCAATATTTCGATTTACTACATCCATGCCAACACCACGGCCCGAGATGTTAGTGACTTCTTTTGCAGTGGAGAATCCAGGGGCGAAAATAAGTCGATGAATTTCTGGTAGGGTCAATTGTTGATTAGCTGAAATGATGCCTTTTTCAATGGCTTTTTCGGTTAAAATGTCTGGGTTTAATCCTGCACCATCATCAGAAATTTCGATGACAATGCTACCTGAGTCATGATAGGCCTCGAGATTTACGATGGCCGTTTCTGATTTACCATTGGCAATTCTTACATTGGGTGTTTCGATGCCATGATCCAGTGAGTTGCGAATTAAATGCATGATTGGATCGCTTATTTTCTCTACTACAGTTTTATCCAGCTCGGTATCACCCCCTAGTATTTTTAACTCGATTTTTTTACCCAAATCTTTGCTTGTATCACGAACAACACGGGTAAATCGATTAAAGGTTTCCCCTATCTGAACCATACGTAGACTGAGTGTAGAATCTCTTATTTCTTCTACTAATCGAGTTAAATTCTCTACTGTTTCAAATAGCTCTACCTGCTCAGTTTCTTTTGCTTTTAATTCGGTATGTGCACTTGTGATCACTAATTCACCCACCAAATTAATTAGATCGCCGAGTTTTTCCGCATTAACACGTACAAATTGCTGTTCTATTTTTTTTGATTTTTTTACTTTTTCTTGTTTTTTGTTCGCTACATCTGTGGTGTGAATATCAGCAATTTCATTATCGTCTATATTCGGGCTTAGCTCTGGATTGGTGATTGCCCCTATGTAATTATTATTTTTATGAGTTGTTATCTCCGTAGCAGTGTGTGCGTGTTGGTAATCAAGTACTTCTGATAGCTCATTTTTGGTTAACGCACCAGACGCAACTAAAATCCCCCCAATTAATATATTTTCCTCAGGCAACGCATTAATGAACTGAGAGTAATCACTCACCTTACTTCGTGGAGATAAAATATGCAGTTGGCAATCATCTTTTACAAATTCAAACACATCAGAAATCACTTCTTTTGATTCTTGTGTATCTAAATTAATTTCAAATCCAAGGTAACTTTCTTCAGGATTAATATCCTGTAGTGATGGCAAATCACTGGTCAAGGTCGTCATGCTAGTAACATGGCCAATCGTGTTTAGGTAGCGAAAAAATGATAGTGGATCCATGCCATTTGCAATTACATTACGATTAAATCTGACTGAAACATGCCAATGGTTATTGCTGAGGGACTCAGATTCGACGGACTCA
>JBLHVV010000018.1:0-38354 GCA_047628755.1 Crocinitomicaceae bacterium
ATCACTCACTTTTGAGTTCCAAGCGACACCTATTGAAGTACCTAAAGCATCCGCTTCAGATACACTGCCATTTCCGTCATTGTCGTCTTCACCGCCACCACCTCCGCCGCCGCCGCCACCGCCACCGTCATCGTCATCTCGGTTTCCGCCATTACCTTTGGAACCGTTAAGCGAAATATCACTGTCTAAAGCCGCAACCGCAACTGAAAAAGCAATGCTATTACTGCTTCCTAGGCGAAAATTTTTACTTAAGCCGATAAAAGGCCCTGCTGCGGAAAAATCCCAATTGTCGTTAGCGATATCTTCACCAGTGGTCCCTGTATCCTTAATGCCTGAAAAAACAGAAAAACCACCACCCAGTGACTTACCCAGAGTAATGGTCATTTCTTTGCGATCTACATTGTCGTCAGAGCCTGAGAAAGCTTCAAAATCAAAAAACCAGCCTGATGAGTTATAAAGGCTGATGCCGCCAGACACCGTTACAAAAGAAGCCTCCAACCATTCGGTTGAATAGTCCATTGCGCCAACAGATACCTTAGGTGAAACAAACCATTCAGCCTGAGTGAACGAGCCCACGCTCAACAGCCCTATGAATAAAATACCTTTGTACGTCATACTTTGTCCTTAAATTAGTTAGCAGCTTTAGTTCTAAACTTAGAGTTACATAGACCATCTGTCAAAAAAGTCTGAGCATATCTCGCTAATTCATCACCCACCAAAACTGACATTTATTAGCGAAAATAAAATTGTGGTCTAAAATTTTTAATTAAGAGGTTATTAAATATAATTTTCGATTAAATATTCCTAAAACACATATTGATGCGTTATTTTAATACCGGTGAGTTATATGAAGTTCTCAGTACAAGGCCTCTTTTTGCCGCTAATAATGGTTACAGTGCTAGCCCCTACAAGCTCTCATGCCGTGGTTACCCTAGAGTCAGTTCTTGATGCGCGTCGCGCCATTGTTCAGCACGATTCAAAACGCACCGAGACCATTGCATTAAGCGAGCAGAATTCAGCCCGTATCAGCGGGCTAAATGACAAAATTTTTGAAATCGAAAAAAGCCTTCAAGAGATAAAACAAGATATCGAAAAAAATGAAAAAGGCATGTCTGAGTTCCCAGAAATGGTTGGTAACTTTCAACCTAAAATCACAGCACTGATCACCAGTAAAGCCAAACTACTAAACCAGCGAAAAAAAAATCAAAGCAATATTAAGCGCTTAAAAGTAGAGAACAACGAACTGACCACCAAGGCCAAGGAACACAAAATAAATTCTGACAAACAAAAAAAACGACTTGGAAATTTAAAACAATCGTATTTAGACAGGCAAGTCAGCAATACTATTAAACAGGCTGAGCAAGGCCAAACCATTATCGAAACGCAACAGTTAACTTGTTCATTTACTGATGTTTTTGGTCAGTACAAGGGCGACAAGAGTGCGTGTTCACGGCTTGCTGTAGAGCAAGCAAAACGTAACGCCGCCGAAAAGTACTCGCCCACCAACATTACCAGTGAAATTGAATCTCGAAATTTTGAAATCACTTCTGAAAGTAGTAGCCAATACTACTCTGTGGACGTGCTCATTATTAAAGAGTTCAAGGATGATACCTGGTTAAAAATGGAGGTTGATGCAGAGCGTTTTCGCGCTCAATTTAAAGGTGAAATTAAAATCACGCCTGCTTTCACCCTAAAAACACGTCAAAAATTAATGAACCGCTTCGCGGTTCAGCTTGCCGGTGAGATTGGCCAAGTAGCGGCTATGGAAAAACGTAATACTATCTCCAGCGCACAGGATCGGATTGAACGAGAAGAGGAAGCCAATATTCAAGAACGAAAAGCAAGCCAAGAATATTTAGACCTTCGTCGCGAAATTGATGCGCTAAAAAATGCTAATAACGCTCAGCAAGTTGAAGTACAGCTACAAGCCAGCGTCCAAGCTGAACACCAACGTAACCTAGATGAGCAAACTGAAGAATCGCGAATTAAAGCTGAAGTGCAGCGCCGTTTAAAAGCCGAAAGAAAACTGCTTGAAAAAGAAGCTAGGGCGATTGAAGAAAAAGAAGAAAGAGAAGTGTTTTTGCCACCTGTTTTTTAAGGTTATAACCCTATATAAATCCATTCTTTATAACCGTGACAGGCCAAAAAACCACATGAAAATATTCGGTTTAATATTCGCTATACTGAGTTTTAATTGCTTCGCAGACATGCCCGACTGGGTATTAAGTCCTGAAAGTGCTGGCTTTCAATACGCTATTGTAGGTTCTGCTATGCCACAAAAGATGGGGAATCGCGCACAATATAAAATGGCAGAATTTGCAGCTAAAAAAGAATATGCCACCAATAAGAGTGTCTATATAAACAGCCAACAAAAACAATATCGGGACACTGATGATCATGCTTATTTTGAGTCTAATTCAAGCCAGTATGTGGGTGAATTGATCCGTTTTTCCCATTTTTCAAAACAGAACGAATGGAAAGACCCAGAATCTGGTGAATTATTTTTACTGTATGCTACAACTGATTAATTTCAACTGTCAATCCCAGATATAAAAAAGCTTTCTGAGAAACCATATTGATGAAGTGATGTAGTTAAGTCATGTTGCATTTATTATATTTTTTGCCACTACCACATGGATAAGGATCATTATTAGCTTGCTCTTGCCGTGTGTCAGCTACCAAATATGCTGAGTATTGTTTGTATTTACCCTACCCTTATATCTAATTTTTACTCCCATAAATCTCGACTTACCATATAATTGTATTCGTTGACCTTTTACCATTAAGTTAATTTCATTATCACTAAGATCGGTATTGGCTAAGCAGTAATCTGCTGATGGAATAAGATTTTCAAGATATGGTTTTCAAAATAATTTAAATTAGAAAAGTATTCAGCTAGTCTAGAGTTTTTCTCCATAACATTAAGCACAGCTTTTTAAGCAATAGAAATTCAGCTTACTAGATGCATCAACATCGATCGATTATGAGAGCGCACCCTGAGACTCGCCTTGTCCATTAGCATCGCCACAACCTAATGTATCGAAGGTCACACCAAAAGTTATCTAGATATTAGAGGACTAAAGCACGAAATTAGTATCGTTTTATTATCTCAGCCATTGTAAAATACTGTTAATTATTAAATTTAGGCATTGAAAGCTATATGCAAAAAACAGGCAATAAACCTACGGTTTTAAGTGTCAGCCAGCTAAACCGCCAAAGCAAAGAGCTACTAGAGACCTACTTACATAATGTGCAGGTAAGTGGTGAAATCAGTAACTTATCGCGTCCCGCCAGTGGCCATTGGTACTTCACCTTAAAAGACCAGCGTGCACAAGTTCGCTGCGCTATGTTTAAAAGTCGTACCCAGTATTTAAAGTTTGTACCTAAAGAAGGTGAGCAGGTGCTTATTAACGCAACTGTAGGCTTATATGAGGCCCGTGGTGACTATCAACTGATTGTAAACGGTATGCAAAGCGCCGGTGAAGGTGCGCTAAAACTGGCGTTTGAGCAATTAAAAACTCGCCTATATGAAGAAGGTTTATTTAATCCCGATTATAAAAAGCCACTGCCTAAGCACCCTAGGCATTTGGGTGTGGTTACCAGCCCTACAGGCGCTGCTATTAAAGATGTATTATCTGTATTAAAGCGACGCTTCCCAAACTTACCTATTTCTATTTACCCTACTCAGGTTCAAGGAGACGCGGCAGCCGCTCAAATTGCACAGGCCATTGAACGGGCGAATAGGGACAAAATTTGCGATGTACTAATTGTTGGTCGTGGTGGTGGCTCGTTAGAAGACCTTTGGCCGTTTAACGAAGAAATTGTAGCCAGAGCTATATTTAACAGTCAGATACCCATTATTAGTGCGGTTGGCCACGAAGTTGACGTGTCTATTAGTGATTATACCGCCGATTTACGCGCAGCCACGCCGTCGGCAGCAGCTGAGTTAGTTAGCCCTGATAGATTTGAGTGGCTTGGTCGCTTTGAAAACTTAGAGCGTTCTTTAACTCGGATTATGCAAAATCGCTTATCGCAGCAACGTTTTAACTTAGTCCAATTAGTGAAGCGCTTAAGACACCCTAAAGACAAGCTGCAAGAAAATATGCAGCGTTTAGACATGGCTCAAATGCGGCTAAATAACAGCATACAACGTGAGCTGTTAAGCCAGCAGACCCGCCTTACTAGTCTAAGTCATCGCTTGCAAAGCAATAAACCTGACAAGCAGCTTGCGCAAATGAAGCAAGCTGTTCAGCAGTTGCAACAACGCATGCAGCACAGCTTGCAATTGCAATTACAAGACTTTAAAAATAAGTTGGCTAGGCAAGCTGAAGTGCTAAATGCAGTAAGCCCACTTAGCACTTTAAGCCGTGGCTATGCCATTATAACCACTGGATCTGGTGAAGCTGTTAGAGCAAGCTCGCAAATTAAAATTGGCGATACTGTTACAGCACAGCTTCATGAAGGGGCGTTTAGCTGCTCGGTAGAAAAAATCTACAAAACAAAATTATAATAGAATTAAAATTTGAAATAGGATGTTTAAACTAGATGCTCAGATTAGCCGCACTTGTATTAATGCTAGCAACCGTCGTCTCTGTAAAAGCGGCCCTACCCATTAGTGCAGCCGTGCCTGGTGGCGTGGTGAGTATAAAACTATCAAAACCTTTAGCGTCTATTCCAAACGTTAGTTTTAATAAGCGCGCTGTTGCTGTAGTGGAACATAATGGTAGCTGGCATGCGGTTATTGGTTTGCCCTTGTCATTAAAACCTGGCAAACATTCATTTAATGCAGACGGGGAAAAAATGCCCTTTCAAGTGACTGATAAACAATACCCTGAACAGCGGATCACGCTAAAAACTCGTAAGCACATTGATTTAAGTGCATCTGATCTTGACCGACATAGGGGAGAAAAAATTCAAGCTAGAAAAGCCTTTAAAACATTCGATGGTAAACGCATCCCCGACTTTGCTATGTTAAAACCTGTGGATGGGCCTTACTCAAGTCCATTTGGTCTAAAACGATTTTTTAACAACGAGCCCAGAAATCCCCATAGCGGACTGGATATTGCTGCCCCAACTGGCACACCCATCAAGGCACCTGCAGGTGGCAAAGTGGTATTAACAGGTAACTTTTTCTTTAATGGTAATGTGGTCTACGTCGACCACGGACAAGGTGTAATAAGCATGTTTTGTCATTTAAGTAAGATAGATGTGGCCGATGGCGACTTACTAAAAAAAGGGGATATACTAGGTAAAGTTGGTGCTACAGGTCGTGTAACAGGGCCACACTTGCACTGGTCATTGAGCCTTAACAATACTCGTATTGACCCTATGTTAATGTTAGAAAAATAGAGAACTCCGTGGACGAATTTTCAGATTTTAAAGCCGCTATGAGCGGCGTTACCCCTCTAAAGGTTGATAAAAAAGTAGACTTGGTTAAAAACAAGCAGTCCAGTGCGTCTATTGCACAGCGCAGACAGGATGCGACACAATCAACTGACTCGATAACAAATCACCTTAGCGACGACTATGTTCATATGGTTCAGCCTTACGATATCCTGTCTTATCGCCGTGATGGCCTGCAAGACGGTGTATTTAGAAAATTTAGATTAGGAAAATATACTATTGATGCACGCTTAGACTTACATAAAAAAACTGTCAACCAGGCCAGAGCTGATATTTATGAATTTATAGGAGATGCCACTAAATACGACCTACGTAACTTAATGATATTGCACGGTAAGGGCGAAAAAGAAACTACACCTGCATTATTAAAAAGCTGGGTTAACAAATGGCTACCACAAATGGAAGATGTATTGGCGTTTCATAGTTGTCAGCAAAGGCACGGCGGTACGGGGGCCGTTTACGTAATGCTTCGTAAAAGTGAAAAGCAAAAACAACAAACACGTGATCAATTAGGCATTAAATAATAACTATAAAATTAATTATTGGCGGCTGTTTAATTCAAGCCACTTTAGTACAATACCGTATCAGGATATAGACAGAAGTTTACCGTGATCTTAATTTGTAATACCAGTGATATTTCAGACAATCAAAGCAAAGGCTTTAATATTAATAGCCAGCTGTTTTTTATTGTAAATAAATATGGAAAATTTAACGCCTATAAAAATTCTTGTCCCCATCTAGGTATTCAGTTGGAGATGACACCAAATCAATTTTTAGATTCCACTCACAGCCTTATACAGTGCTCTATGCATGGAGCATTATTTACTATTGAAAATGGTCTGTGCGTCAGCGGGCCTTGCTTAGATAGGTCCTTAGAATTAATCGATATCGTGGTTAAAGATAATTCTATTTATCTGTTATAAAATTCCAAATCATATTTAGCTTACCTCTAAATAACTCCACTAAGCATGTGGTAGATAGCGCCGATACTCATGCTCTTTCATATAGAAATAGGTTCAGACTAGTCAGCATTGCGACAGCGTTCAGCTGGCACACTTAATTGTGTAATCATGTAATTCTGAAAATCTTCTGGATAGTTTTGCTTGGTTAAGGCTTTAGCCATGCAATTTAGCCAAGCTTTTTTTTCTTCACTGCCAATTGTTAAATGACTATGAACCTGTGGAATAGAGATCGCACCATATTTTTCTTTATATAGCCTTGGGCCACCAGTCCAGGCACATAAAAAGCGTGTTAGCTTGTCCCGTGATGTGTCTAAGTCTACGGGATGCATTTCACGTATTTTTTTAGATTCTTTTAATTCTGACATTATGTCGTAAAAGTCATCCACTAACTGTTTGATTCCTGCAAATTCGCCAGCCGCCTTATAGGTTGTATCTTCGCTACCATATTGTGTATTAGTCATGATTGTTCCTTTCTCTTTCTAATAATTAGGTGGCTGTATAGTAGCTATAAAAAAAGCGCTAAATGCGCTTTTTTTATTTAAACTTAAATCAAAAAAAATAATTAATTATTTTTGTTATTTGATTTACGTTTTCGAGCAGCTACTTTTCCATGCTTGGCTGCACGAATGTCTTTAGTTTGCTTAACACGTTCTCCACGTTTGGATTTATTAAACAATCGATCTTCTTTCAAACCATCAAACGGGTTTTCACCAGACCTAAATTCAAAACGAATTGGGGTACCGCTGATATTCAATACACGACGGAAAGTATTTGCTAAATAGCGCTTATAGCTATCTGGTAACGACGTTACACGGTTACCATGAACGACTATAGTTGGAGGATTCATACCACCTTGGTGAGCGTAGCGTAACTTAGTACGTGCTGCACCAGACATAGGTGGCTGATGATCCATTACCGCATCTTCTAAAATTCGCGTCAGCTGGCTAGTGGACATATCTAAGTGAGCCGATGCATAGGCTTCGTCTACCGAATCATATAAGTGGCCAACACCTGTTCCATGCAAGGCTGAAATAAAGTGTGTATCGGCCCAGTCAGCAAAACTCAGACGACGTTCAAGTTCTTTTTTAACAAAATCTTTTTGATCAGAATCCATTCCATCCCATTTGTTAAGCGCTATTACCAAAGCTTTACCTGCATTCATAACAAAGCTAAGCATGGTTAAGTCTTGCTCTACAATACCATCGCGAGCATCGATAACCGCGATACAAACATTACTGTCTTGTATGGCTTGTAGAGTTTTTACAATTGAGAATTTTTCTGACGCTTCAGAAATATTTTTACGTCTGCGCACACCGGCGGTATCAATCAAAACGTAATCTTTTTCATGGCGCTGGTAAGGAATATAAATACTGTCCATTGTGGTGCCAGGTTGATCGTAAACTACCACACGCTCTTCACCTAGCAGACGATTAACCAAGGTAGACTTACCCACATTTGGTCGTCCTATTACAGCTAGTTTAACACCTTTAATTTTTTCGGCGGCTTCTGCATCTGGATCAATATGAAACCTTTCTGGTAGCTCGTTTAACACCTGTTCCATCAATATATTAATGCCGCGATTTTGCGTGGCAGCAATACTTAATACCTGGCCCATACCTAACTCATGAAAGTCTAAGGTGGCCATATCGGGATTTAGGCCGTCAATTTTATTTACCACAAGATAAATTGGTTTTTCTAATGTGCGTAAATGATTGGCGATCATTTGATCGGCACCCATTAGGCCTGCTCGACCATCTACTAAAAATAGCACGATGTCGGCTTCTTCCATGGCTTGAAAGCTTTGCTCAGCCATTTTTTCATCTAAGCCTTCTTCCATGCCACTGATACCACCGGTATCAATTACAATATAGTCGCGCTCGCCTACTTTGCCCGCGCCGTATTTACGGTCGCGTGTTAGACCTGAAAGGTCTGCAACCAAAGCATCACGGGTGCGAGTTAGGCGATTAAATAAAGTAGATTTGCCCACATTAGGACGGCCTACTAAAGCGATTACTGGATTCATTATATATTCTTTCTAAAAACAAACATGGGCCGTAACTCAGTTAAAGCCCATAAAAAAATCACAACTACGTATTAGTGTAGTCGTATTAACGATCTAAGCTATACACCGAAACATAACCTGAGTTATTAATGGCAATTAGTAAGTCACTGCTTACCAATAAACGGGTACGTACACCTGGATCATGAGAAAGGTGTCGAGAAGGATGTTTCATTCCATAGCTGCCAGTGCGAACCCAATCAAGTGCGGGGCGTGTCACCTTATCTCGACCAACTATGGAGCCATCTAATTGCTTAATTAAATGGATATAACCTTCAAGGTCTGCAACTGCAACGTGATTAGCAAATAATACTGGCTCACTCAGTTGACGACCTTTAAGAGCGACCTGCTCCCAAACATTAGATGCACTTCTATCATCTAAAGCTTGAATATGGTCATTTTCATTTACTATGTAGATATTACCTAAGCCAGCCAAAGGCCCATGGTAAGAGGATGCTTCACGCTTCCAAACTGTTTTTCCGCTAGTCAGGTCAATAGCGACTATATGCCCTTGAAAACCGACAACATAAAGCAAGTTATCTACTACTAATAAGCTGCCATCAATATCTACTAACCGTTCTAATTCACTGCGACCTGCTGGAATGCCGATGCGCTCTTGCCATAATAAAGCACCGTTTTCCAGATTCAATCCAATCACTTTACCGTTGGCAAAACCAGCTATTATCATGTCATCTTTAAAAACTGGGGCAGATGTCCCACGAAGCGATAGCGTAGGTAAGTTACTATCAAAACTCCATCTAATAACACCATCATCTGAGCCTATGGCATATAGATGCCCGTCAATTGTTTGCACAGCCACCAAACCGTTCTCTTCAACCGGGGGGGCTAAAACCTCAGACTTGACGTTGGTGCGCCATACTTCAGAACCATCAGTTAGTAAAAAGGCCACAAGCTCGCCATTTTCACTGACAATATAACCATGGGTTTTACCTGCGGCTACACCCGATGTAATCTGAGTTTTAAAGTCTTGCTGCCAAACTACTTTGCCGTTATCTATTGCCAAGGCTTGCACCTTACCGTTAGCACTTGCTGCATACAAAATACTGTCTTGTAAGGCTGGCTGTAAGCGCGCAAACGCCTTACCCATACCATCGCCAACTTGCCGATGCCATTTTGTAACAAGACTTATTTCTTGATCAAAGCTGGTTAGCTCGTTTGGTCCAGTATCTTGATCTTTTTTATCGTTACTAGAACAAGCCACCAACGTTACCAGCAGTACAGCAAGTAAAACGCGCATTAGTTAGCCACCGCCAAATCATCAAGTTTCATTTTTAACAGTGGGTTGTTGGCTCCAATACGTTCAGATGCAACAACGGCTTTACTATAAGCATCGCGAGCTGCATTCCTATCGCCTTTGGCTAACTGAGCATCGCCAGTAGCTTCTTGGTATTCTGCCTCAAAAGCCCCCGCGTCTACATTAGCTAATAACGCAAGAGCATCATCAGCTTTATCCGCTGCAATCATTACACGGGCTAAACGAACTGTAGCCGTGTGTTGGATAGCTTTGTCTTTTGTACTTTCTACCACCGCTGTTAATTCTGTCTCTGCTGCTTCAAGATCACCTGCCGCTACTGCATCTTTAGCTTTAAATAAACCTGCAAACTGAGCATAAACAGTATTGGAGTATTCTTTTTGCAGCTGGTCCAGCAGAATTGCACGCTGACCTTTATCAGCTTCCGCTTCGCTAGCAGACAATACTAAAACTTGCTGGTAAACAGCAGAAGCTGCTGCTGCACTTTCTTGCTGGCTATTTTCATAACTGTTAAAGCCCAACCAACCACCAGCAACTAATACTACTGCTACTAAAGTTTGCTTGCCGTTCTCGTCCCACCATTTTTTCATGGCATCGATTTGTTCTTCTTCTGTACGCATTTCACTCATGAGTATGTTCCCATTTTTATTCTTTAATAATGATTAATTGTCTGGTGTATAGGTATTATCGTAATTGCTCAGCTAACCAAGTGGCTATCTGGCCTTGCTCTAACGTAATTTGTTCGCCACTCTCTCTTAAGTCTTTAATGCTGGCCTTGCCTTCTGCCAATTCATCTTCACCTAAGATCAAACCAAAACGAGCACCGCTTTCGTTGGCTTTTTTCATTTGTTTTTTAAAGTTGCCACCACCTAAATGCATTTGCAATCTTAGATTTGGTAACGTTTCGCGCAGCTTAGTGGCTAATTGCATGGCCGCTGTCGTAACATTCCCCATAGACACTAAGTAAATGTCTAAATGATTACTTACTTCTTCAGGAATAACATTAAGTGCTTCTAGCATGAGAATAAGACGTTCAATACCCATAGCGAAGCCGACTGCAGGTGTAGGCTTACCACCAAGCTGCTCTACCAGTCCATCGTAACGGCCACCGGCACAGATGGTACCCTGAGCACCAAGTTCTGTGGTTACCCATTCAAATACTGTTTTGCTGTAATAGTCTAAGCCGCGTACTAATCTAGGGTTTATCTCATATGAGACGCCAACAGCGTCTAAAAGTGCCTTTAGTGTTTCAAAATGTTGCTGAGAATCGTCATCTAAGTAATCATGGAAATTCGGAGCATCATCTAATAAAGATTGAGTTTGCAGATTTTTACTGTCTAGAATACGCAATGGATTAGTATCCAGTCGACGCTGACTGTCTTCATCTAACTGGTCTTTAATGTCTGACAAATAATCAACTAAAGCGGCTTTATAGTTTGTGCGGGCGTCGTTGCTACCGATAGTATTAAGCTGCAAACTTACCTTGTCTAGAATGTTCAAACGCTTCCATAATTGATGCGTCATTATTATTAACTCGGCATCAATATCTGGTGTGGCCATACCAAAGGTTTCTACACCTATTTGGTTGAACTGACGATAGCGTCCTTTTTGCGGACGTTCGTAACGAAACATTGGGCCCATATACCAGAGACGCTGGCGCTTGTTATTTGCTATTAATTGGTGCTCTTCGCAAGCACGCACACAACTGGCGGTTCCTTCAGGGCGCAGCGTTAAACTGCGCTCACTGCGGGTAAAGGTGTACATTTCTTTTTCTACGATGTCGGTAACTTCGCCAATAGAACGTTTAAATAAACGGGTTTCTTCGACAATAGGCATGCGAATTTCTTGATAGCCAAATGCATCAAGAGTCGCTTTTACTTGGTCTTCCAAATATCGCCATACCTGAGTTTGACCAGGAAGAATATCGTTCATACCGATAAGTGCTTTAATTTGATCTTGTGCCACTTTGATCCTTTTACGCATTTATTTAAATGCGGGTTTCTGTAATTTTTTACTGCTTACGATTTAATTATTAAAGCAGCTTCAGCGGCTTCTTTTTCTGCAACTTTTCTACGAATCATTTTCTCAAGGTTATCGACTAAATTGTCGTTACCCAGTTTTCCAGATGGCACACCATCTTCGTACATTAAATTATTTGGTGAACCGCCAGTTAAACCTAAGTCGGTTTCTTTTGCTTCGCCTGGGCCGTTTACTACACAACCAATGACCGAGACATCAAGCGGCGTTAAAATATCTTCAACTCGGGTTTCAAGCTCGTTCATGGTTTTAACCACATCGAAATTCTGACGTGAACAACTTGGACACGCTATGAAGTTAATGCCCTTACTGCGAAGCTTTAAGCTTTTTAAAATGTCAAAGCCTACTTTAATTTCCTGTATTGGGTCAGCCGCTAACGACACCCGTAATGTATCACCAATGCCATCCATTAATAGCATGCCTAAGCCAACTGAACTTTTAACAGTTCCGCTGCGTAGACCACCGGCCTCTGTAATACCTAGATGTAACGGTTGTTCAATTTGTGAGGCAATTTTACGATAGGCTGCCACTGTCATGAATACATCTGAGGCTTTTAGACTTAACTTAAAATCGGGATAATTAAGACGATCTAAGATATCAATATGCCGCATGGCACTTTCAACAAGAGCATCTGGTGTTGGCTCACCATATTTTTTTTGCAAATCTTTTTCTAAAGAGCCAGCATTAACACCAATACGAATTGGGATACCATGATAGCGAGCGGCATCAACCACTGCACGTACTCGGTCTTCACGACCAATGTTACCCGGGTTAATACGCAGACAATCGGCACCCAGTTCAGCTACGCGCAATGCAATCTTATAGTCAAAGTGAATATCGGTAACTAATGGGACATTAACTAGCTTTTTGATTTCGCCAAACGCTTCAGCTGCTTCCATTGAAGGGACGCTTACGCGCACAATATCAGCCCCTACATTTTCCAGGGCATTAATTTGGGCAACTGTGGCGGCTACATCACAAGTCTCCGTATTAGTCATGCTTTGCACCGCTATTGGTGCATCGCCGCCAACAGGTACATTGCCCACCATTATTTGACGAGACTTACGACGAGTAATGGGCGATTTGCCTTGTTTATTCATATATAACGTTATCTTCCACGCTGAAAGCGCTTAAATTCTTCAGATTTTGGAAAAAGTCTTTTTAATTTGAAGCCATAATTCTGCTGCCCATTTTTATCACGGCCAGCTTTCGCCAAGCGATAACCCAAATATAAGCTGGCAGAAGAATGAGGTATGTCTTTCTTTTCAAGTATGTAGCTAAAGCGTTCAAACCAGCGATTAGCTGGACGAATGCTATTACGTTGCAAATATAACTCGGTAAGATGCAACGTCGAAATAGTACTGCTTGAGTCAAGCGTCCAAGCTTTCTCAAATGCATCAATAGCTTTGCTGTTGTCGTTAAATACAATAAGACAAAAGCCTAAATCTTCGTATGCCCCTGATCGAGCACTAAAATCAACATCGGTGGCAGCTGCGCTCAATAAATCACAACTTCTACGATCACGTTTCTTCTGAAGTAAAAAGCGACCGTAATGATAGTTAGTGGGACTGTGTCGCGAATCTATATCTAGTGCCTGTTCAAATTCATTTTGGGCTAAATCATGTTCTCCTCGTTGTTCCCAATACATGGCCATGGCGCTATGGGCAGCTGCACTATCAGGTGCAATCTCTAGTGCACGATCAATTTTATTGCGGGCTAAAATTAATTCACCAGCCGACAAATAGCCTACCCCTAAAGCCACATAAGTCTGCGCGGCTTTTTCTGGGTCGGAATTTTTAGAAAAACGGCTATCTGTCACTGTTACACAAGCAGTTAGTACTAAAGCCAATAGCAATGTAATGGTTAACTTAATTAATTTCATATATCCAATTTACGACTGAGTCGTGGCTGCAGCGTTAGTAATGTCGTTCATCTTGATGTAACGAGCACTACGTTTGGTCCGATCTTCTACATTGCCCACTAATTGACCGCAGGCTGCATCGATATCATCGCCACGAGTTGAGCGAATTGTAACAATATAACCCTGTTGGTGCAGATAATCTCGAAACTTGTAAACCCGATTATTGCTTGGACGCTCGTAACCCGAATTTGGGAACGGATTAAATGGAATTAAGTTAATTTTACACGGAGTGTCTTTTAGCAATACGGCTAATTCCTCTGCGTGTATCATTTCGTCGTTAATCTTATCCATCATGGTGTATTCAATGGTTAGCTTACGTCGATCAGGTAACGATGCCATGTAATGCTGACAGGCTTTCATTAGTTCTTTAATTGGATATTTTTTGTTGATTGGCACGAGCTGATCCCGTAATGCATCGTTTGGAGCATGCAAAGAAACCGCTAAAGATACATCGCTTACGCCAGCCAGGTCATAAATCTTTGGCACGACACCCGACGTGCTCAAGGTAACGCGACGCTTAGATATTCCATAAGAAAAGTCATCCATCATTAAATCCATGGCGTCCACCACGTGGTTAAAGTTCATAAGCGGCTCGCCCATGCCCATCATTACCACGTTAGTAATTCTACGTTCACGTTTTTCACCGGGCTTATCGAAGCTTTTTGCTGCTACATACACCTGGCCAATAATTTCAGCCACCGATAAATCTCGGTTAAAGCCTTGTTTTCCTGTGGAACAAAAGCTGCAATCTAATGAGCAGCCTATTTGAGAAGAGACGCATAATGTACCGCGTTCGCCCTCTGGAATATATACAGTTTCGATACTCGAACCGCCCGGCATACGCATAACCCATTTTTGGGTGCCGTCTTTCGAAGTGTCATGGTAAACAATCTCTGGGTATTCTACGCAAGCTACTTGTTTAAGCTTTTCACGCATAGGCTTGCTGACATTTGTCATGTCATCAAAGTCTTCGATGCCTACTTGATGAATCCATTTCAATAGTTGCTGAGCACGGAAAGGCTTTTCGCCCAACTCGACAAAAAAATCTTTCATTTTCTGGGGGCTTAGGCCCAATAAATTGACCTTTTTTTGTTCTTCACTCATGGCATTACCTACTAAAACATGACCATCTTAAATATAGAAAAAGGGCGGAGGGTACTAACTGCCCTTCCGCCCCTTTGGCGTAAGGTTTTCGCCTCACGCTGTTTGCGATACGCTTAAATTAACGTGCGCAGATTTCTTCATCTTTGAAGAAGTAGCTTACTTCACGGGCAGCAGATTCAACAGAATCAGAACCATGAACAGCATTTGCATCAATGCTTTCAGCGAAGTCGGCACGGATAGTACCCGCTTCAGCTTCTTTAGGATTAGTTGCGCCCATAAGATCACGATGCTTAAGGATTGCGCCTTCGCCCTCTAAAACTTGAATCATTACAGGACCAGAAGTCATGAAACCAACAAGATCCTTGTAAAAAGGACGCTCTGCATGTTCAGCGTAAAAACCACCAGCTAGTTCGTCAGAAAGGTGAACCATTTTAGAAGCAATAACGTGTAAACCAGCTTCCTCAAAACGGCTATAAATTTTGCCAATTACGTTTTTAGCAACTGCGTCAGGCTTGATGATTGATAATGCGCGTTCTACGGCCATGATGTTTTCCTATTGGAATATTAATGTACAAAAAAAGGTGCGCAAATTATACGGTATTTGCAATAAATTACCACTGGTTGTTTTTTAACCGCGGGATCTGCTAGTACTCGCTATTCTTAACGCTATCTAAGTCGCTATTCAAGCCGCCTCAGCCACCGCTCTAATTCGCGCTACCATAGCTTTCAGGCCGTTACCACGGGTTGGACTTAAGTGCTTAACAAGGTCGACCTCTTGAAAAAATCCTTCGATATTAAAATCTAACACTTCAGAAGGGGCCTTGCCGTTATAAGCGGCCAGCACAATTGCAAGCAAGCCAGATACAATGAAAGCATCGCTGGCCATATCAAAGTACAGCTTGCCCTGTGCATTATAACTCTCTATCCACACCTGACTTTGACAACCTGCGATTAAACGTGGGGCGGTCTTTAATGCGTCATCCATGGCTGGCAATTGCTTACCTAAATCTATAATGTACTTGTAACGTTCTTCCCAATTATCGAAAAAGCTTAAAGTATCAACAATTTCTTCAGGGGTAATTGAGGTGCCAAATGGGCTAGATATAACGTGCTCAGGAACCATAACAGCCATGGCGTTCACTCTATAAAATTAGTATGAGACATTTTACGTAGAAGCAAGGCCAGATGCAAAGCTAATAGCTTTTCCATAGGCAATAATTTGATAGGCAATAAAAAACCCCATTACCATTAAGAGCAGTGGGGTTTTTATAGATAAAGCTTAAAATTGATAACTTATTACGCTTCTGCTTTTCGCTTAGCCTCCTCTTCATCTTTCAATTCACGGCGTAGGATTTTCCCTACTGGTGTCATTGGAAGCTCACTACGAAACTCTATGTGACGCGGCATTTTGTAACCCGTTAGTTTCAGCTTACAGAACGCTTTAATATCTTCTGATGTTAGGTTTGGATCCGATGCAACTACAAACAGTTTAACCGCTTCCCCTGACTTATCGTCTGGCACACCAATTACGGCACAGTTTTCAACTTGTGGATGCTCAGCTACAACGCCTTCAATCTCGTTAGGAAAAACATTAAACCCAGATACGATGATCATATCTTTAATACGATCAACTATTTTTACAAAACCATCTTCATCTATGGTGGCCACATCACCAGTACGGAACCACTCACCGTCTTCAGTAAATGCATGCTCACTGGCATCGGCGCGCTTCCAATAGCCCTTCATCACTTGCGGACCTTTCACGCAAAGCTCGCCGCGTTCGCCGAGGGCAACTTCGTTACCTTGGTCATCGATACATTTTAACGCTGTACCAGGAACAGCCTGACCAATTGTTCCCATGCGCTCTAAGCCACCACCCGGGTTCATAGTTACTGCCGGAGAGCACTCTGTTAACCCATAAGCTTCTGAAATACCAACACCAGTAATTTCCTTCCAACGCTTAGCAGTATCTTCCATTAATGCCGTACCACCAGAGATAGTCAGTTTTAGCTCACTAAAATCTAACTGACGAAAATTTGGACTCGCCATTAGTGAAACAAACAGTGTATTTAGACCTACCACTGCATTCAACTTGAAAGGCTTTATAAACTTAATAAACGTTTCAGTATCACGAGGATTAGCGATTAATACACTGTGGTCCCCTTGCTCGAATAATGCCATTAAGTGCACTGTAAATGCATAAATATGATAAAGGGGAAGCGGCGCAACGACAATAGCCTGGCCCGTACCCTTTAGTGGTAAACCGTCATCTCCAAGCTGGCCCAGGCCATTTTTAGACTGAAGCATATTAGCTACAATATTTCGATTAGTTAACTCAGCACCTTTTGCAACACCGGTGGTTCCACCTGTGTACTGAAGAATAATCGTGTCTTGTGGATCTTTGAAATGATTCGCTTTGAAGGTTTTTCGTGCACCTAATTTAAGCGCCTTGCGAAAAGAGATGGCGTTAGGTAAAGAATAAGCTGGTACCATTTTCTTAAGATGCTTAACTGCAAAATTGATTAAAGTACGTTTAACCGTAGGCAGCATATCAGCCAAGCTAGTCACTATTACAGTTTCTACGCCAGTATTCTCCACTACATTTTGAACTGAGCGCGCGAACATCTCCATGCAAACAAGCGCTTTAGCGCCTGAATCATTAAACTGATGTTCCATTTCACGCTCTGTATACAAAGGGTTTACGTTGGTAACTCGAAACCCACAACGCAAAGCTGCATACATAGCGATTGGATACTGTAACGTATTTGGCATTTGGATCGCGATAGTATCGCCAGGTTTTAAATTAGTATGGTTTTGAAGATAGCCAGCAAAAGCGGCACTATACTCATCAATTTCTTTGTAGGTCATAGTCAGACCAATGCTTGTAAAAGCAGGCCTGTCAGCATATTTTTTAAACGACTGCTCGATGACTTCAACTACTGAATCGTATTGACTTACGTCGATTGTGTCAGCGATGCCATTGGCACGTTTTCCGTCCCAGAATGATGTTTCCATATTGCTCTCCTAATTCATAAGAACAACAGGTTATAGTGTGGAGTCTTTTTACCGACTGCCTGCGTATCGCCCTATTAAGAGCGATGCACTATATCTGTTATTTATTTTTTTTATTAAATAGTGATATGCAACTATGGATTAATATTGCCACAATGAAAAGTACCTTGTGGTACATATTGTATGCTTTATGGGCCAATTTCGAAAAAAAATAACAAATAAATATATAAAATGAAACATCTGCGTATAAACGAAAGGTGAAACTTTGTGACATAAAAATGCCAATAGGGTTTTCAAATAATTAAGGGGAAGAAATTAGGCTTTAAAAACTAAAACAGTGTTGCTTTTAGCCAGCAAATAATCACTTGCTGGCTAAAAAATAATCTCGATTAAAAAAACATTCCTGTTTCAAGCTGAGCTTCTTCGCTCATCATCTCGCGAGACCAAGGTGGGTCAAACACTAATTCAACCTGAACGTCTTTTACATTAGGCACCAGCGCAGCACGATACTTAACATCGCTAACCAAAACTGGCCCCATGCCGCAGGCAGGTGCTGTTAACGTCATATCTACACGAACAGTTTTTGCTGTTTGGTCTACATTTACCTTATAAATCAAACCTAAATCCACAAGATTTACAGGGATTTCTGGATCATAAATAGTTTTCAGTGCCGACCAAACATCGTCTTCACGAATATTGTCGCCATCAGCTTTCGAAAACTCTAATGTCTCTGCCTGTAATCCAAGTGCACCCGCGTCAGTACCATCTACGCGGGCCATATTGCCATTATGAACAACCGTATAATTACCACCTAAAGCTTGTGTTAATGTCACAAAGCTACCAGACGGAATTATAATTTTTGTACCTGTGGGTACTAATCTGGCCGGAACATCACGTTCCGCAACTACCATTCTTCTTTCCATTTAGGAAATCTCAATTCGTTATTTCTATTGTTTAATCAAGACTGGACCCGATTAAACGTTAAAGCTTTCACCACAACCACATTCGTCTTTGGCGTTAGGGTTATTAAAAACCATAGTGCTGTTAAGCCCCTGAGTGGCATAATCAATCTCAGTACCATTCACATACGGCAACGCTTCTGATGTTACAAATAAAGTAACATCGTCGGCTACTTGAAACGTTTTTTCATTCCCCATTACTTCACGCATTAATTGCAGGTCGTATTTAAAACCTGAGCAACCACTTTTTTTAACGCCTAATACAATACCTTTTGCAGCAGTATCAGATGTTAGTTGCTTGCGCGCGTAGCCTATGGCTTTTTCTGTCATCGATACAGAAATGTCATCTAGGGAAAATGTTGCGACTTGTGACATATTTTTCTCCTCTCAAGCTAGTTAACTTTATATTTAATTTCAGAATTACAGTAAAAACATTTTTACTTTTTCAAGAGCGGTAAACAATGCGTCTACCTCTTCTTTGGTGTTATAAATTGAAAACGAAGCCCTGGCCGTTCCTGGAATACAAAATTGTTCCATTATTGGCATAGCGCAATGAGCACCCGTTCTTACAGCAATACCCTGTTGGTCTAACAGCATACCAATGTCCGCTGGGTGAGTGCCTTCAATTAAAAAACTCAATACACCAGCTTTTTTACTGGCGGTGCCCACGACTCTTAAGCCTTCACATTCAGACGCTTTTTGATGTGCGTAGCTAAGTAAATCGTCTTCGTAAGCCACCATCGCTTCACGATCTAAGCTCATTATATATTGCAAGCCAGCATCTAATCCGATGGCCCCAGCAATATTAGGTGTCCCAGACTCAAACTTAAATGGCAAACCTTGATAGGTAGTACCGCTAAAGCTTACTTTTTCAATCATTTCACCACCCCCTTGTACTGGCGGCATTGTATCCATAATTGCTTTCTTTCCGTACAAACATCCAATCCCAGTTGGGCCAAACGCTTTATGACCAGAAAACACATAGAAATCAGCATCTAAGGCTTGAACATCAATCTCAAAATGAGCAATAGCTTGAGCCCCGTCGATTAAAACTTTAGCCCCCACGGCATGGGATTTTTCAATCACTTCTGCCACAGGATTAACAGTTCCCAATGCATTGCTCACATGAACCAAGCTTACAAATTTAACATTTTCTGTTAATAGTTCATCGAACCCATGCATATCTAATTCGCCGTTTGAAAAAACAGGAATCACTTTTAGAATTGCACCAGTACGCTCACATAGCATTTGCCAAGGTACAATATTAGCGTGATGCTCCATGGCAGAGACTAGAATGATGTCATCTTTTTTAATAAATGCAGAACCATAGGATTGCGCCACAAGGTTAATACTTTCTGTTGTGCCACTAGTCCAAATAATCTCCTCAGGTAACTCTGCGTTTAAGAAAGTTTGCGCAGTTTTACGTGCATTTTCAAACGCAATTGTAGAGCGGTCACTTAACGTATGAGCACCGCGGTGAACGTTAGAGTTATCTACCCTGTAGAAATGCTCTATTGCTTCAATCACAGATAGCGGCTTTTGTGTCGTTGCACCATTATCCAAATATACCAAAGGCTTGTCGTGAACCATCTGGTCTAATATTGGAAAATCTTTACGTACACTTAGAACATCAAAAGTCATTAGACACTTTCTCCATCAGTAAGAATGTGCCTAGTAAGTTCACGATCACTGGTAAACTGTTCTGCCATTAACGGACGCATCTTTATACGCAGCGCTTCTAATGGAATACTTTCCAGTAATTCATTGATAAAACCAAAACTAAGCATAATGTCAGCTTCTTGTGCGCTTATGCCACGGCTGCGTAAATAAAATTTTGCTGTCTCATTTAGCTGGGCAACCGTTGCTCCGTGAGCACAGCGAACATCGTCTGCATAGATTTCTAGTTCAGGCTTGGTATTAATTTGAGCCTTATCACTAAGCAATAAATTTTTGTTGCTTAGCTCTGCTAATGTTTTTTGTGCATCCGGATGAATGTGAATTCGTCCGTTAAACACAGCCTTAGACTGGTCAGCCATAATACCGCGATACACTTCATTAGTAGTGCAGTTAGGTGCCTTGTGTTCAATGTAACTATGGATATCAACCTGTTGCTTATTCTTAGGTAAATAAACACCTTTCATTTCGCAATGACTGCCACCAACACTGTGATTAACTAGGATATCGAAACGTTTTATTTTGCCACCCAATAAAACCTGATAGCTTTCAAACTGGCTATCACGATTAAGGTCTACGTAAACACCACCAAAATGCAGGCTAGATTCATGTTCGCTGTTTAGTCGATAGTGATTGAATTTTGCACCGTCACCCACAATCGCTTCTGTAGTTTGATTAAGTAGTACGTTCTGCTCTTCGTCGGTAGATACAAACTGCTCAATTAAAGTAACATTTGCATGAATACCTAACTCAACAAGATTCCGAGAAAAAGCGCTTGCCGCATTGCCTTGTGCCGTAGTCACATGGACAACATGCACTGGCTTTATAACCTGAACATCTTTCGCTACATTAAGATAAACACCGTCACTGGCTTGAGCATTATTTAACGCTGTAAATAAGTTTCGATTTGTTTCCGCAACTTGCCCAATCTTTTCAGCAATCTCTGATTGCTGTTCAGCATTGGCGTTGGCGAATGTCACCAGTGTGACGCCTTTTTGCGTTTCAATATTTGAAAGCGCTTGTTTGTATACTCCATTAACGAATACTAAACGATTTGCGTTTAAATCAGCTATATTGTAAAGCGACTCACAACCTGCAACATCAGAATTTTGTATTGCTTGGTTGTAATTGTCTTTGGTTAAAGCCACTAAGCTTGTGTATTTCCATTCCTCGGTTTTACGCGTTGGAAATGGTAATGCCTTAAATTGCTCCAAACCCGCTTGGTTAAGCGGCTTTAAAAAAGCTTGTTGGTCAGCTTGTGCAGCAAACGCCACAGCGTGCTGATTAAAGTCTACAGCAGCCATTATTAAACACCCTTAGCAGCAGATTCTTCAATCCAGCCGTAACCTTTTTCTTCAAGTTCTAGAGCCAGCTCTTTACCACCAGTTTTTACAATCTTACCGTCAGCCAATACATGAACAAAATCAGGAATAATATAATCTAATAGACGTTGGTAATGAGTTACCACAATAAAAGAGCGATTAGGATCGCGAAGGGAGTTTACGCCTTCAGCCACTACTTGCAGTGCATCGATATCTAAACCTGAATCGGTTTCGTCTAGAATGCATAACTTAGGCTGCAGCAACATCATTTGCATAATTTCGTTGCGTTTTTTCTCCCCACCACTAAAGCCTTCATTGACGCCCCGTTTTAAAAAGCTTTGATCAAGGTCAATAGCTTTACATTTTTCACGAGCAAGCTTTAAAAATGCAACACTGTTCATTGGCTCTTCGCCACGGTGTGCACGTATTGCATCAACCGATGCTTTTAAGAACTCAAGGTTACTAACACCTGGAATTTCAACTGGATATTGAAACGCTAAAAACAAGCCTTCACGAGCCCGCTCTTCAGTGTCCATATCAAATAAGTCTTTACCGTCAAAGCTTACTGTCCCGCCAGTTACTTCATAGTCGGAACGACCTGATAAAACATTGCCTAGTGTACTTTTTCCGGCGCCGTTGGGACCCATAATTGCGTGAATTTCACCAGGTTTAATATCAAGGTTTAAACCTTTTAAAATATCTTTCTCTTCAACCTTGGCTTGTAAATTCTTAATGCTTAACATAATACTTCAACCATTTTTTGCGAGCTATGCTCGCTAATATAATTTGATTCTTAAATGCAGTTTTGGCTACATTGTTAATATTTGGGCTTTTAGTCAGACGAACGAGTCGACTATTATAGTTAGCCCACAGAGCCTTCTAAAGAAACCTCTAACAGCTTCCCAGCTTCTACTGCAAATTCCATCGGTAGCTCTTTAAATACTTCCTTACAGAACCCGTTAACAATCATCGACACCGCTTTTTCTGGATCTAGGCCACGCTGCTGACACAAAAACATTTGGTCATCGCTCACTGTAGAAGTAGTGGCCTCATGCTCAATTATTGCACTTGGGTGCTTACTTTCAATGTACGGAAACGTATGCGCGCCACATTTATCGCCGATTAATAACGAATCACACTGAGTAAAGTTACGGGCGCCTGCTGCACTCGGGTTCATACGCACTAAACCACGATAAGCATTCTGGCTTTTACCAGCACTAATACCTTTTGAAATAATGGTAGACTTGGTATTTTTACCCAAGTGAATCATTTTTGTTCCAGTATCCGCTTGCTGATGATTATTGGTTAGTGCAACTGAATAAAACTCACCAATAGAGTTGTCACCTTTCAAGATACAGCTTGGGTATTTCCAAGTAACAGCAGAACCGGTTTCTACTTGAGTCCAAGAAACTTTTGCATTGGTATGAGCGACGGCGCGCTTAGTTACAAAGTTAAAAATACCGCCCTTGCCGTTTTCGTCCCCTGGATACCAGTTTTGTACTGTACTGTATTTGACTTCAGCATTATCAAGCACAACCAGTTCTACTACTGCCGCATGCAGTTGATTTTCATCACGCATCGGTGCAGTGCAGCCTTCTAAATAACTTACATGGGAACCTTCATCAGCCACAATTAAAGTACGTTCAAATTGCCCTGTATTTTGTTCGTTAATACGAAAGTAAGTTGATAGCTCCATTGGGCAACGCACACCTTTTGGAATATAAACAAAACTGCCATCAGAAAATACAGCACTGTTTAGTGCAGCATAAAAATTATCTTTTTGCGGAACCACTGAACCCATATACTTTTTAATTAGCTCGGGGTATTCATGTACAGCTTCTGAAATCGGCATAAAGATAACACCCGATTCTTTTAGCTTTGCACGGAACGTCGTAGCAACTGAAACCGAGTCAAATACAACGTCTACCGCCACATTTCTCACGCCCGCTAAAACAGCTTGCTCGTGCAGTGGTATACCTAATTTTTCGTAAGTCCTTAATAATTCGGGGTCAACCTCGTCTAATGACTGTGGACCGTCCTCCATACTTTTTGGTGCACTGTAGTATGAAATCTCATCGAACTTAGGCTTTGCGTACTGAACATGCGCCCACTCAGGCTCTACCATTTCTTTCCAAGCGGCATAAGCTTTTAAGCGCCACTCAAGTAGCCATTCGGGTTCGCCTTTTTTGGCACTGATAAAACGAACAACATCTTCGCTTAAGCCAGGTGCCAAAGTATCGGCTTCAATGTCCGTTACAAAGCCAGCTTCGTATTCGGTTTTGATGTATTGATTAATTTCTTCACTCATAATATTCCCATAAACGGCCTTACTATGCCGCCATTCCTCTGAGTCGATTCACGGCTGTTGTCACACTTTCTACAACCTGGTTAATATCTTGTTGGGTGGTATAGCGACCAAGTGAAAAGCGGATAGAGGCGTGCGCTAGGACGTCGTCTAAACCAATTGCTTTTAACACATAGGATGGTGCCATAGTTGCCGAATTGCAGGCACTGCCTGAACTTACGGCTAAAGTTGGTAGCGAAAGCAACAAAGATTCGCCATCTATGCCGGCAAAACTTATATTTAAAATATTTGCTACGCCTTGTTCACTGCCATTTAGATTAACGCCTTGTAGAGTCGTTAAACCATTTAACAATGTTTTTTTAAGTGCACTTAGACGTGCCTCTTCTTGTTGAATATTTTGCTGGGCAATCTGTGCAGCTTCGCCCATACCCACTATTTGATGAGTAGCTAATGTTCCACTGCGCATGCCACGCTCGTGTCCGCCACCGTGGATCTGCTCAGCTATTTTTACGCCACGCTTAACATAGAGCGCACCCATACCTTTTGGCCCATAAAACTTATGAGCACTCATGGACATCAGATCAACGTCAGTTTCTTTTACGTTAACCGTTACTTTACCCAATGATTGAGCCGCATCAACATGCAATAAAACATCAGCTTGGTGGCATACTTTTGCGATGTCTGCGATAGGGTAAATACAACCTAGTTCATTATTTACATGCATAATCGAAACTAGAATAGTTGATTCTTTTATAGCTTTCTCAACCTGATCAGCCGATATAATCCCGCTAGCTTGAGGCTTAAGATAAGTAACCTCAAAACCTTGCTGTTCTAAATAACCAAAGCAATCTAAAACCGCTTTGTGCTCGATGACAGATGTAATTAAATGATTACCTTTTTGTTTGAGCTGCTCAGCGACGCCTTTAATGGCTAAATTATTGGCTTCTGTTGCACCTGATGTCCAAACAATTTCACGAACGTCAGAATTGATTAAGCTTGCCATTTGTCGGCGTGCGGTTTCTACCGCTTCTTCCGCCATCCAACCATATTTGTGTGACCGAGAAGCCGGGTTAGCAAAATTACCATCCATAGTTAAGCAGGCGGCCATTTTTTCAGCCACTTGAGGGTCCACCGGCGTGGTGGCTGCATAATCTAAATAGATGGGATCCATAACGCTGCTACCTCCAACTCTTTGTGTTCAATTTTACGCTGACGTTAATTTAATAAGGTCTGCTAATTCAGTATCATTTGTGGCTAGTCCGCTAAAGCTTGAAGGATTTTTCTGAGCGTCTTCGTCTTGACGCTGCGCCACATCTCTAATCTCTTTTTTCTCGATCAAATCGCCAATCGTAATGGCCGTTAAAAACTCGTGAATTTGATCGCTCAAGTCCATCCAAAGATGATGCGTAAGACACTGGTTTCCATCTTGGCAATCGCCTTTGCGATTGCAGCGTGTTGCGTCCATAGATTCATTAACGGCATCTACTACCTGTGCAACGCTTATTTCTTTCCCAACACGAGATAAACGATAGCCACCCCCTGGTCCGCGCACCGAACTAACCAGATCGTTACGCCGTAATTTGGCGAATAACTGCTCTAGGTACGAAAGGCTAATGCCCTGACGACCTGAAATATCGTTTAAACTAACTGGCTTTTGTAACCCATGGATCGCTAGATCCAGCATGGCTGTTACCGCATAGCGGCCTTTTGTGGTTAATTTCATTGCTGTACCCCTCATTTGTACAGTTATAGTACGCAAATTATCGTAAACCCGACCATTTTAGTCAACTATTACTTGAGTAATTTACAAGGGGATTGAATAACCATACAAAAAGTGGCGCGAAATATTACCAGAAACTTATCTAATTTGCTTATATTTACCCCAAAACCATCATTAAAATGATAAAAAAAACCCAGCAAAAGCTGGGTTTTAATTGGCAGAGAAAAATACCAAAGACAAATTATCGTTATTTATTTGCCTGCTGCCTGTCGATACCCTCTAAGTCGGTCTTTAACTCGGGTAATTCACCAGTACACTCAACGTGCCCAAGCTCGCCTAACGCACAACTCATTCGCTCTATTTTGGCATCTACTGCATGCATATGATCTAGCAAATTATGAATAGAACGAGCAATCGGATCAGGCATTTCGTCAGTCATTCCGTAGGCATCAAAACCAATTTTATCGGCGATGGCCTTGCGTCTTCGCCCCTGCTCTTCACTCTCTTCTTTGTTTGAAAAAATAATTCGCCCAGGAATACCCACCGCAGTGGCACCAGCAGGCACCGCCTTAGTGACAACAGCATTACTGCCAACGCGACCATTTTCACCTATTTCGATAGGACCAAGCACCTTCGCACCCGCGCCAATTACCACCCCGTCCCTTAAAGTTGGGTGACGCTTGCCTTTATTCCAAGATGTGCCGCCTAGCGTCACACCATGATACAAAGTTACATTATTACCAATCTCGGCAGTTTCGCCTATCACCACGCCCATGCCATGATCGATGAAAAAACCGGTACCTATTGTGGCACCTGGGTGAATTTCGATACCCGTAAACCAGCGACTTAAAAAACTGATCAATCTAGCCAAGTACTTGAGGCCATGCGTCCAACACCAATGCGCAACACGATAATGCATTAGGGCATGCAGCCCTGGATAAGTGGTTAACACCTCAAAGGTATTGCGCGCTGCGGGATCTCGATCGAACACACAACGAATGTCAGCACGAATGTTTTTAAACACTGTTTTTCCTAGCTTTATTAACATATTCAATTGAACGATTTTGACGTTAGAGTCGAATACGAGACTCTTTAAAACTTAACAAACGGCATAGACCCTCGATACATACATTCGAGGGAGAAGGTGCTGTCATTCCACGATAATTACCCTATAAATACTATTTTTAGGGAATAATCGAATGCCCTAAAACTACTTTGAGTTATTCCGGCTTATCATCTTCAAAATACCCCGTAGTATGTTGATTTCTACTTTGTCTGGCATTGCTCGCTGAAATAATCTTCTTAGCCTGGGCATCAATTGCTTTGGGTTTTCAGGGTCAAGAAAGCCGACCTCAACTAAGGTTTGCTCTAAATGTTGAATAAAACCTGTAATTTCACCTTGATTAGCCAAATCATTGTCCCATTTCACACCCCAAGTGCCTGAATAATCAGCCTCTAGCTTACCCTCATGAGCTAATACTGCCATACGCATTTCATAGGATAGCACTTGTACTGCACTGGCTACATTTAATGACGCGTACTCTTCGTTAGCTGGAATGTGTATGTGAACTTGGCACTGCGCCAACTCTTCATTAGTCAAGCCGGTGCGCTCACGACCAAGAACCAGTGCCACTTTTTGACCACTAGGTAAAACCTCAAGGGCTTTACCAGCTGCTTTTCTAGGATGCATTAATGGCCAAGGCAAATGCCTTGAGCGGGCACTTGCACCCATAACCACGGCAACATCTGCCACCGCTTCTTCTAATGTGGCTACAACTCTTGCCCCATGAAGCACATCGGTTGCACCACTTGCCATGGCATCGGCTTGCTCATTTGGGGTGCCTGGTGTGAATTTCATAGGGTCCACCAATACAAGATCGGTGAGCCCCATAGTTTTCATCGCGCGAGCGGCGCTGCCAATATTGCCAGGATGACTGGTATTTATAAGGATAATTCGGATATTTTGCAGCATATACATAAAAACACTAAGAAATTACCCTAAGTGTACCTACTTTTGCTTCGAGTCTCGAAAAGTTTTTGCTAGAATACGCGACCAATAAATCACTGAGTGTATTTGCCCATATGCAACCCATGGTAAATCTAGCCCTGCGCGTACTGCGGGAAGCCGGAGAAGAACTTGTACACGCAGTCGATCGTTTCGATTTTGAGCGTGCAACTGATCAAGAGATCAGCCAATTCATCGCCGACTGTGCTATCAGCACAGAAAAACAAGTTATATTCAAAATGCGCAAGCATTTCACCAACGACAGCTTTGCTGGTCGTGAAACTGGACGTCAAGACCCTGAGGCTCCATCTGGAGCAGTTTGGAGCATAAATCCATTAGAAGGCGAAGAGAACTTTCGCAACGGCTTACCGCTATATAGCATAGTTATAGTCTGCGAAATTAACGGTAAAGCTGAGCACGCGGTTATTATGAACCCTACTAACGGCCAAGAGTTTACAGCTAGCCGTGGTCGAGGAGCTGAGTTAACTGGTCGCCGCATGCGTACCAATACTAAAGCAAAGCTTAACCAGTCTTTATTAGGGGTTAAGTTTCCAGGGATGGCTCAAAACGACCGTAATGACCGTATTCGTGCTCGTTTGAATAAATTAAGCTGCGAAACCCGTATGATTCGTGCTCTAGGAGACGATGCGTTAAGTCTTGCTCACCTAGCCGCTGGCCATCTGGATGCCGTTTGGTTAAGTAATGTAGACAGCATTTCACTAAAAGCTGGAGCATTGATCGCTAAAGAAGCAGGTGCATTGCTGTCTGACTTAAGTGGCGGACCTGATTACACTGCCGAAGGTGATGTAATTGCTGCCAACCCTAAGCTGTTGAAATCTGTGATTAAATCTTCAATTTAAACGCTATTTTGTCCGCTTCTAAGAGGCTCTCATATGAATGAGGGCCTTTTTTTATTGATTATTTAATTGCAAAGCTAGGAAAAAGCCCCATTAAGTAGCTATACTAAAGCTATCTGTGAATGGGAGTTCGATATGTTGCAGTCTTGGTTAGAATCGGTTCGAGTATTTTTACAGCAAATATCTGAACCTCAAAAGTTACAGCCTATCCGTATAAAGGCTGAAGAACAGCAGGTCCCAACTGGCAGACCAGCTAGACGTAGACGATAATCGCTTTAAATATTTAAAGCTCAAAGGTGATCTTGTGATCGCCTTTTTTATTGTCTAAAGGAAAGTGAATACTAGGGCTGTGGTGCATTATGAGCTCTTGCGAAATCCTAATACACCCAATGCCGACACCCAAAAGCTAGGCTTTGTGTTCGCGGGCTAGGTAATCATGGGATTGCATTTCTAGCATACGAGACGTAGTGCGCTGAAACGGAAAATCTAGATTCACACCCGTATATATTTCAGGAATAGGCGCGTTAGCCGACATTATTACCTTTACACCACGGTCATAGAATTCATCAATCAGGTTTATATACCTGCGGCCTACATCGTCGTTATTAGCGCCCATTTGCGGCACATTCGAAATAAGCACAGCATGATATAGGCGACCCAATTCAATGTAATCGTTTTGCGAACGGGGTCCGTCACATAGGGCATCAAATTCAAACCACGCAACATCGTCACATATGGCTTTAGCGGGAATGCTGCGACCCAGTATTTCTACATTCACATTTCTTTCCACGTGAGCAGCATCGGGAACTAGGCTATCAAAGCTTTTTTGTAAGCTAGCTTCTGCACCGTCATCTAATGGAAAATGATATAACTCGGCCTGCTCTAATGTGCGCAAACGATAATCAATGCCACTGTCTACGTTGACTACGTCAGTATACTTATTCAATAGCTTAATAGCTGGCACAAATCGCTCACGCTGTAAGCCATTCTTATAAAGGCCATCAGGAATAATGTTTGATGTAGAAACCAAAGTCACACCGCGGGCAAATAAACCCTGCATTAACCCCCCTAGAATCATGGCGTCGCCTATGTCTACTACAAAAAACTCATCAAAGCAGATTACCACCGCTTCTTCTGCAATTTGGTCAGCGATGGACTCTAGTGGGTTTTTAGTGCCCTCTAATTTGGTTAGGTCATTATGAACACGCTGCATAAAGCGATGGAAGTGGGTGCGCATTTTACGTTCAAACGGTAACGCATCGTAAAAAGTATCGACTAGGTAAGTTTTACCACGACCAACCCCGCCCCAAAAGTAAACCCCCTGTATCGGGACTTTTGGTTTGTTGCTTAAACCTGAAAACATTTTGCCAATGGCCGATTTGTTTTTAGACGCTTGCCATTCTGCGACTAGGTCGTCATATAATCTTTGAAGGTGCGTAACAGCCATTTCTTGAGCTGCGTCGTAAGAGAAATCGTCTCTTTCTAGGTCTTTACGATAAAGTTCTATTGGTGTCATGATTTCGCTTCGCGTAGTCCGCTGTAATCAAATGATTGTTACAGTATAATTCTATTGGAAATTTGGCAGCACTTTACATATTTAAAGCGACAAAGGCAAATTAGAAAGCCCGCTGTAAGTGAGTTATTTCCAGTCCTTTAAGCCGTATTTACTTAAAATATAATCCAATTCCCCAGACTTACGAAGTTCCTTAATACCCAAAGAAAGCGTCTTAGCGTGCTTTTTTGAAGATACAAATGCAGGTGAAAATACCAAATAGAACGGGGTTTTAGTGCCTTCTGAATCTACATGCTTCAGGTGCTTATCTAAACCCATTATGCGGGCTTCATAAAAAGCCACATTGCCATCCTCTAAATAAACATCTATTTCACCTCGAATAACCTTACGAACATTTACCTCAGATGCGTTCTCTCCAACCAAGGCTTGAACCTTTAGGTTTTTCGGCCCCCATACATAAGAGTCTAATTCGGGGCCATAAACATAATCGCGAATGACACCTAAATTTACCGACTGCAAACTGTCCACACCTGTAAAACGCCAGCTGCTATTTTTAGAGACAATAAAATCGTTCGAGTAATACCCCAATTCTTGCTGAGGAAATATACCATTAGGCATTTTAGATTTAGCTGCGCCCAGTACCGCATTGTGATCACCTGCTTTCGCTGCTCTTATGGACTCTGTCCACGGGGCGATGACATATTTAACCGCTATATCGTGCTTAGCAAATATCACTCTAATCATCTCTATTGCATAACCTGGCAGCACGGCCCCTGGAACGCAGTTATATGGGCACCATTCATCGGCAACAATTGTAATTTGCTCTTGTTGAGATTGCGCAAGGGAAACACTCGACAGAGTTACCGCGAAGATGAGCAGTCCGTGTACAACAATTTTATATAAACTCACATATAACCTTTTTTTAAACCGATATTTAATTCAGTCTAGCTAAAAAAAATACGCCGGACCACATATGTGGTGAACCCATCTAGAGAAACGATTTTAATACATTCTTGACATGGTTTTTAAGCACCACTAATTGCCCGTGAAAAAAGTGCGTGGCGTCAGGCATAGAAATTAACTCGATACGGCTTACTTGAGCTTGGGCTTCTACCCAAGTTTTTACTGACTCAAACGGCACCACCTCGTCATGCTGACCCATAACAACGGTGCAAGGGGACGCCAACGGAGTGGCCAGTTCAAATGGAGAGTTGTTAACTGATGGGGCAATTAACAATAAATGAGGCACACTCACTTTACTTTGAGCATCAGCACTTATGGTAGAAGCAACCTTGGCAGCTATATAAGCACCAAAACTAAAACCCGCTAAAAATACACGAGAAACAGCATGGTTAGATTCAACCCAAGTGAGTATTGCCAAAGCGTCTTCTGCTTCCCCTGCTACCTCGCCATACTCTCCCTGACTTTCACCGACACCACGATAATTAAAGCGAATAACATTCATTCCCAAATCTAAATAGGTTTTAGCTACTGTTGTGACCACCTTATTGTCCATCGTTCCACCAAGTTGTGGATGTGGGTGACAAATAATTAAAAAGTCTGTGCTTTCTGTTTTAGCTAGGTGGAACGCAGCCTGCAGTGAACCTGAAGGCCCTTGAATGGTTGTTTTTTGCATGAGTTTGCTTCATTAATTCTATGATTACTAAAAGTTACTAGCTAAACTAAAGGTATATTGTTTTGCTTTCAACCTAATCAAAGGTTAGCCGAGGATTGTCTATGAGCGCTCAAATTATTTCTAGTCTTCTAATACTTGCTGTTGGCGTGGGCCTGGGGGTTTTATTGCAGCGATACGTACTCAGCCGTGGCACTGATATAGCTAACCTTGAAAAGGAATTAGACATACTAAAAGGTCAGCAACTGCAGGCAAAAGACTCGCTGCAACAGCATTTTTTGCAAACGGCTGGTTTAACCCAAGACCTGACAAATAGCTATAAAGCTCTATACGAGCATTTAGCAAGTGGAGCTTCAGAATTTACTGAGAAACCATTGGCCGATTTAAAACATGCCCTTGAGCAAGCCAATAGCGATGGACTGCCCTATGAAAATTCTGAAGACTATCAGATAAATGACGAATACCAAGCAGCAGAAGAAGAAGAAAATCAAGCGCCAAAAGATTATGCTGCAAGAGAACATAAAATAGCAGACCATGAAAAGAAAGAAACGACACCGCTTTAATTCAAGCCGACTTTACATTGTCGGCTTTTTTTGTAAACCCTCACCCGCCGAACACAACAAGCAATTATCTCAACTGCTTAAAAGCCCTTTTTAACGTAATGCTTTTGTGAGCAGAACAGCTATATATATATTGCTTTTTGTTATAGAACAGAGGCTTTTTATACCCCGATTACACTGGTATAGTGAGCCAATTAAATAACCCCTGTTGTTTTGTAAGCAAACCACAGCGAATTCACTGAGGGCATAATATGTCGGATTACAATCTTACTCACTTGAAGCAACTCGAAGCTGAAAGTATTCACATTATTCGCGAGGTCGCGGCAGAATTTGATAATCCTGTCATGATGTACTCAGTGGGTAAAGACAGCGCTGTAATGCTGCACCTAGCGCGCAAAGCTTTTGCACCAGGTGTACCTCCATTTCCATTGCTGCATGTGGATACAACATGGAAATTTAAAGAGATGATTGAATTCCGTAACCATATGGCCAAAACATCGGGCATGGAATTACTGGTGCATACTAACCAAGATGGCGTTGACGCAGGTGTTGGCCCGTTTACCCATGGTTCTAGCAAGCACACAGACATAATGAAAACCACTGCGTTAAAGCAGGCGTTAAATAAATATAAATTTGATGCTGCTTTTGGTGGTGCTCGTCGTGACGAAGAAAAGTCCCGCGCAAAAGAAAGGGTCTATTCTTTCCGCGATAAAAACCATCGCTGGGATCCAAAAAGCCAACGACCAGAACTTTGGAATATTTATAATGGCAAAGTAAACCAAGATGAAAGCATCCGTGTTTTTCCAATCTCTAACTGGACTGAACTGGATATTTGGCAGTATATCTATTTAGAAAACATTGAAATTCCAGACCTTTATCTTTCTAAAAAACGTCCTGTAGTAGAACGTGATGGCATGCTAATAATGGTTGATGACGAACGTATGCCATTAAAAGAAAATGAAGTACCTGAAGAAAAAATGGTACGTTTTCGTACACTAGGTTGTTACCCGCTTACCGGTGCTGTTGAATCAGAAGCCACGACCTTGCCAGAAATTATTCAAGAAATGTTATTAACTACCACGTCTGAACGTCAAGGACGTGCCATTGATCACGATTCGTCTGCTTCGATGGAAAAGAAAAAGCAAGAGGGGTACTTCTAATGTCTCATCAATCAAGTTTAATCGGCGAAGATATTCTTGCTTACCTTAAGCAACACGAAAACAAAGAGCTATTACGGTTTTTAACCTGCGGCAACGTAGACGATGGTAAATCGACTTTAATTGGTCGCTTGCTATACGACTCAAAAATGATTTTTGAAGATCAGCTGGCTGCAATTGAAAGTGACAGCGTTAAGCACGGTACAACTGGTGACAAAATTGACTTAGCATTATTAGTTGATGGCCTAGCCGCTGAGCGTGAGCAAGGTATTACTATAGACGTAGCGTACCGTTATTTTTCTACCGAAAAACGTAAATTCATTATTGCCGATACGCCAGGGCACGAGCAGTACACCCGAAACATGGCCACTGGTGCATCTTTATGTGACCTAGCTATTATTTTGGTTGATGCCCGTTATGGTGTACAAACACAAACTAAACGTCATAGTTTTATAGCTTCCTTGCTGGGCATTAAAAACGTTGTAGTTGCCGTAAATAAAATGGATTTAATGGGATTTGATGAAAATAAATTCAATGAAATACAAACAGACTATATCGAATTTGCTAAAGACCTTGAATTAGAAGATATTCAATTTGTACCGCTATCAGCTTTAGACGGCGACAATGTTGTTAACAGAAGCGAACGCTCACCTTGGTATAAAGGTAAAACGTTAATGGAAATGCTAGAAACGGTGAAGATTAATGCTAACCGCAACCTAGTGAACTTCCGCTTCCCTGTTCAATATGTCAACCGTCCCAACTTAGACTTCCGTGGATTTTGTGGCACCGTTGCTTCAGGCATAGTCCGTCCCGGTGATAAAATTACAGCATTGCCATCGGGCAAAGAAAGTACTGTAAAAGCCATTGTCACCGCTGAAGGCAACATACAAGAAGCGTTTGCGGGGCAAGCCGTAACACTAACACTTGAAGACGAAATTGATATTAGCCGTGGCGATATGATTGTTAAATCTGACGATCAGCCGTTAACCGCCAATACAATTAATGCTGACATTGTTTGGATGGCCGAAGACGCCATGAAACCTGGTAAGCAATACAACATGAAGTTTGCTTCAGCGCAAAACACTGGCTCTATCTCTGGCGTTCATCATCGTATTGATGTTAATACAATGGAAAAATTTGACGCTGACGATTTAAAATTAAATGAAATTGGCTTGTGTGAAGTTACATTAAACAAAACCGTTGCATTTGATCCCTACAAAAAGAATCGAGCCAGCGGCGCCTTTATTATTATTGACCGCTTAACTAACGTAACCGTTGGCGCTGGTATGATTGTTGGCGCAGCTGACGACACAAACTCTGATCAATTGACAGCTGTTTCTTCGAAAGAAAAAGCCGATCGATTTGATCAAAAAGCAGCTTCTATTGTGCTAACTGGCAGTAACAAGCACGTATTAGCAGGCGCCATTGACCGCAAGCTATTCGCTTTAGGTAAATCTGCGGCATTAGTAAGTAAAGATGACATTGGGAATAACAACCCTGAAGACATCGCATTAATTATTAAGCAAGCCGGTTTAATTGCCATTTGCACCTTTGAAGCCAAAGGAGAAGTGGAATTAGTAATTGATGCCGATACCACTAGCATTGAAACCGCCATTGCGGAAATTCAGGACAAAGGCATTATCTAGTCTTTATAATGAATAAAAAAAACCAGCTACCCAAAAGGTTGCTGGTTTTTTTATGCCGGCCAAATTAATCAGAGTTTTTAATTCTATAAATCTTCATTCGATTTCCCTGCTAATCTTTCAGCTTTAACGGCGGCCTTCTCTACCGCTCTGTCAGCTTTTTCTACAATTTTTTCGGCCTTTACTTTGACCGCTGTTTTAGCCGCACGGTTAGCTCGTGCTACTTTAGGGTCAATAGTCAACGGACGATAAATTTCTACTCTGTCACTTTCACGCAGCACTTCTTCTTGCGGGTTACGCACACCCTTACCAAAAATACCCATTTTACTTTCAACCAAATTAATCTCAGGGAATTCGGACACAATGCCAGATAATTCGGCACCCTGAAAAACAGTGGTGCCTTGCTCTACTTCAAGCGCTAGTATCTTTTGCTTTTGCGGTGTTGCATAAGCCACTTCTACTGTGATTTTAGCCATTGTTAATCCCAATTCTTATGAATGCGGTCTATGGTGATTGCTAAAGTGTTTGTAAAGGCAAAGCTACTTGCTGGCATATACAACGTCAGCGCGCTGAACAAATGCGTCGACCATGGTATTGGCCGCTTGCTTAAACACAGGGCTTAATGTCAATGACATTATTTTTCCTGCTACTTCAAACTCTAGCTCTAACAATACTTTGCATGCTTCTGCTGACAACGGTTGAAAAGTAAACTTTCCATACAGTTTTGAAAACGGACCATCTATTAATTCCATTGTCATATATTCAGCGCGATGCTTAACATTTTTAGTCGTAAAATTTTGACTTATGCCAGCCTTACTAATCGTCATGCCTGCTACCAATTCTTCAGTGGTTTCTGACTGAACATGGGACTTAACACACCAAGGCAAAAACTCTGGGTACGATTTAACATCACATACTAGATCAAACATTTGCTCTGCAGAGTGCATTACTAATGCAGAGCGCTCTATACGGATCATGAATCTTCTCTTTTCAAACTAAATTAGTCCGTTGATTAATACTATGGCAATCGCTAAAGGTGCAATAAACTTAAGTATAAACAACCACGTATTGTATAAAGCAGGGCTGGCCATTTGTACTTCGTTGGCTACATCCGATTTGTGCATAACCCAACCTACAAAAATCGCCATAAATAATCCGCCTAAAGGCAACATTATATTAGTGGTTAAAAAATCTAATGAAGCAAAAATGGTTTTATCAAATAGTGTTATATCCGACCAAAGATTAAACGAAAACACCGTTCCTAAACCCAATAACCAAGCCAATACACCCACCCAGGTAGCTGCACTGGTTCGTGATATACCCATTGATTCCACCGCCCAAGCGACAATAGGTTCGGCCAGTGAAATAGACGAGCTCCATGCGGCAAATACAATCAATATAAAAAATAATGTACCGAATAAACCGCCACCAGGCATTTGTCCAAACGCAATAGGCAATGTTTGAAATAATAACCCAGGGCCAGCCGATGGTTCTAGCCCGTTAGCAAATACAATCGGGAAAATAGCAAGGCCTGCCGCTAAGGCAACCAGGGTGTCCAATAAAGCCACCGTCACTACCGTTTTACCCAAGTTTACATCTGGCGGCATATACGCACCGTAAGCCATAATGGCGCCCAGACCCAAACTGAGTGTAAAGAACGCATGCCCTAATGCTACCACCACACCCTGGCCAGTAAGCTTGCTAAAATCAAAACTGAATAAGAAAGAAAACCCCTCAGCAAAGCCATCGCTGCTTAACGCATAACCCAATAATAAAAATAATAAAATAAATAACATGGGCATTAAAACTTTAATGGCTTTCTCTAAGCCCTGATTCACACCTCGCGCCACTACCGCAATGGTCAGCACCATAAATATTGTGTGCCATGCTAACAACACTTCTGGGTTGCTTATTAAACCACTGAACGCTTGATCAGCAAACTCAGCTGATGCCCCGTCAAATAAACCGCCCGCCATTCTAAAGATATACGCCAGCGCCCAACCAGCAATGACCGAATAAAATGACAAAATTAAAAAGCCCGCTATTGCGCCCATCCAGCCAATACTGCTCCAAAGGCGACTGGCGCCTGCGTCTTTGGCAATGGCTCGCATAGTATTGATAGGACTTTGCCTGCCCATACGTCCCAGCATAACCTCAGCCAGCATGACTGGCAGACCCAGAAGGCAAATACAGGCAAGGTAAACCAGCACAAACGCACCGCCGCCATTCTCTCCCGTAATGTAGGGAAACTTCCAAATATTACCCAGACCAACCGCAGAACCAGTGGCCGCAAGAATAAATAACCACCTATTGCGCCATAAGCCGTGGATGCTATTTTGCTCTGCTGCCATGGGGTTACCCTCTATTAATTTGATACCAGCCTATTGTCCGTATTTTTCGCTATTATCTCAAGGTGCATAAACGGCTTCTAAGGCATATCTTTTTACTAAAAGTGGCCCTATAATTCCGGTTATGGGAAATTCGAAGAAAAAATCAAAAAGCAGTAGTTCTACCATCTGCAAAAACAAGCGCGCTCGACATGACTTTTCGTTAGAGAACTTTACCGAAGCAGGCTTGGTTTTAGAAGGCTGGGAAGTAAAAAGTATACGCGCTGGCAAATGCCAACTGGCCGATTCGTTTGTGATTATTCACAAGGGCGAAGCATGGCTAACGGGCTGCAACATCACACCGTTAAACGCAGCCAGCACTCACGTACTTTGCACCCCCCGTCGTGATCGTAAATTATTGCTGAATCGCAAAGAAATTAACAAGTACCAGATTAGCGCCGATCAAAAAGGTTATACCATGGTAGCGCTAGACATGTACTGGAAAGGCCCACGGGTTAAAATTAACATGGCGCTAGGCAAAGGCAAGCAAGCCCATGACAAACGCGAAGCCAGTAAAGAGAAAGACTGGAATAAACAGAAAGAACGCATAATGAAGCACAGCACACGCTGATTTTAAGGCGGTTAAAAGAAGGCTCTTAATGAGCCTTTTTTTGTGGCAAAGGGTTAATGTCATGGATCGCCTTTTATGGATACCAGATAGCTCGTGCCTCACTTCTGGTAAGACGAGCCGAAGCACCCTTCTGGTAGAACGAGCCGAAGTACCCTTCTGGTAAAACGAGCCGAAGTACCCTTCCGTCTTACTCGCGAACGCGGGTATCCACTGCGCTTTAACACAAACAATCCTTGTAAAACAAACGTCCCGAGCCTACAATCCGGTTAACCAAAAA
>JBLHVV010000019.1:0-37248 GCA_047628755.1 Crocinitomicaceae bacterium
AATCTAAGCCTAAACTAAAATGGATACCAGATAGTTAGTGCCTAACTTCTGGTAAGACGGAGGGTTTTCTAACCGGCAAAACGTCTTCCTTCGATTTGCAAAACGTCTTCCTTCGATTTGAAAAACGTCTTCCTCGAATGTATTAATCGGGGATCCATAAATCTAAGCCTAAACTAAAATGGATACCAGATAGTTAGTGCCTAACTTCTGGTAAGACGGAGAGTTTTCTAACCGGCAAAACGTCTTCCTCGAACGTATTAATCGGGGATCCATAAATCTCAGCCTAAACTAAAATGGATACCAGATAGTTAGTGCCTAACTTCTGGTAAGACGGAGAATTTTCTAACCGGCAAAACGTCTTCCTCGAACGTATTAATCGGGGATCCATAAATCTCAGCCTAAACTAAAATGGATACCAGATAGTTAGTGCCTAACTTCTGGTAGACGGAGAGTTTTCTAAACTGTAAACCGCAGGTATTAAATTTCAGCCATAAAAAAAGCCACCTGTTAAAACAACAAGTGGCTTTAGTCATTTAAGCACTCGAAGAGTGCTCAAACTGGATCAGATTAATGACCGTAGATTTTAAGTGTAGTACCAGACAAATTTAGGTTATCAAGAGAGATTGAACCTAAAGAACGTGCAACTCCACTAAAACTTCCATCAGGATTAGCAGTAGATAAATCAACTAAAGTGCCCCCAGTAGCTAACGTTGACATAGTTTCACCCATGCTTAGGTCCATAGATACATCGATGTTAAAGCTTTCAAGGTTAACAACCAATGCATTTTGAACCACTACAGTACCTTCATTAATATTTTGATATGTAGTATCACCTGTACCAACTGTTAAGTGAACAAATGCCATATTAGTAGCATTGTTTGGATTAACCGCAGCATTTACTTGAGCAGCATAAGCAGGAAGAACAGCTCCACTTACAGCAGTGGCTACAGTAGCTATATTACTAGCTGAAACTTGAGCATCAACTGTATCTCCAGCGGCAACGCCGGCAGCAGCCACATCATTACCATTAACATCCAAACCAGAACCAACGTTGGCAGGATCTTCAACCCAAGATCCTTCAGCGAGAGCTATTTGTCCTTGCTTATAAACACCGACAATTTCAGCATCTGTTAAGGCCCCAGCAGCAGTAGCGCCAGCAGCACCATTAACACCATCTATAAGCTGTTGATCTGTAGCAGCTGAAACAGTGCCTAATGCAGCTACAATATCTTCGCGATAAGCGCTGGCAGATGAAAATAATGGGCTATCATCTTGACCAATTTTAAGATTAGTAATTCCTAAACCGATTACATCTACATCTAGGTTACCTGTAGTAACTTCGAAATATGCTTTAACATCGATTAAGTTTTCAGTGCCACCATTGTTGCTAATTACAACATCGATAGGACCAAGGTTACCGGCAATATTAATATCAGATGCGATATTACCTGTAATACCTGAACCTGTAACACCATCTACATGCAAACCGAAATCAACAGGGTTCACACCTAAAAGACCATTAGTTGTATCAGTACCTGCTAGGTTAATAACAATGCCGTTGTTTCCATCAACATCAATATTAACAACCAGATCTTTTAAAGTAGCTTCGCCTGCAGCGTTACCGCCAACAGATGAACCACCAAATGCGATACCAGTCATTTGAATGCTACCAGCGTTATCAGTTCCAGCACCGTCAGTATCGGTGTAAGTGAATGTGTCAATAGTCAGTGCCGTATCTAGTTCGATCGAGATACCAGCTTGACCAGTCATTTCGCTAAGAACTGAATCGTCAATAGACGTCATTTCTGCTTGAGCGAAAGGCGCTGCAGCAATTGCAGTTACAAGCGCTAATTTTTTAAAAGCTTTCATCTGTGTGTCTCCGTTGTTTTATTATTATTTCAGGCTGGGCCTGAGCATTGCGATAAATTTGCTTGGGGCTATTTATCTCAATTCTTTTAGACGTTTCCGCCTGAATTTTTTATTTTTGATAAGCCTAGTAATTACTGCTTATTTGAAACGACTGCCCTAACCATTTCTGTAAATACAGTGGCCGGCTTACCTGCTGTACTAGTTGATTCGATATGTACTATTAAATCTTTGCCTTCGCCTGGGTCTGTTATTGGAATAAAACGCATTAGAGATACACCGTCTATGTGTTCCATTTCAAAGGTGAGTCCTTGACGGGGCTCTTCACCTTTCGGCTGAACTGTCGCGTACATGACCAATGCTGTACTCACTATTTGATCAGCTATTGCCAACTCGGTTAAATAGCGGCGAATATTAATGGCCATTTGGTTAACACTTAAGTTCTTTATGTTATCTTTAAGGTTCAGTTCGAACATACCAATTGTGCCATCACGCTTTTTGATAATGGCAAAAGGATATAGGTCTTCACCCTGTCCTAATTTATATGAAGCACCTTTAAATGCTCGCATAAACACCCCATTAATATCGGCTTCAATCCGAACTTCTTTTTGCTTGGGGCTTTCAGGAATTAGGTCTGCATTTGAAATTGCAGTAGACAGCAAAAAAGGCAGGCTGATCAATGCGGCTTTTAGATACGTAATTTTCATTATTATTATTTTTCTATTTTCAAACTGTGAATGAATCCTAACCTCCACAGATTGCCCTGCACATAGTATGTTTCACCTAGATTTACAATTAATTACATTTTCATTCTAAGGGATTACAAAATTGACCACTAATACAAATAACTGATAGACAAGCCGTGCTTAGATAGTACGAATGAACCTAAAAACTCTTAATTTTGCATATTAAAAATAATTCTATTATTCTTTTATGTAATTAAAAGAGCAAAGGCCATACACAACATATTGGTACATATGTTTAGATAAACAAGGTATTTTAACAACCTGGGTAATAACGAAACGTTTAGTTGTTACTTGTAAAAAAAATACAGTAAAAAATAGAATAGTGTGACGCACTGCAGCTACGATCAGATAGTGGGACGATTGTAAGATATTAATTTGATTGGTTTATTGTTGCCTAAAGAGATAAAAATGTACCAGTTTAGCGTGAAAAATAGAAGTGGTCAGAGGTAACATGATGTCATAAGGCAAGCTTGAATAATTTTTAAAAAATGGTATCCCGTAGGGGAGTCGAACCCCTGTTACCGCCGTGAAAGGGCGGTGTCCTAGGCCTCTAGACGAACGGGACACAATAAGATTTTTAAGTTATAGGCCGAACTTAAAAAAATTGGTGGAGCCTAGCGGGATCGAACCGCTGACCTCAACACTGCCAGTGTTGCGCTCTCCCAGCTGAGCTAAGGCCCCACACCATCTTCGTTCAATTGGGACTGAACATAGCAGCAAGCTACTAAAGATGTGGCGTGCATTATACGGATAGATCTGCCTTTGTCACCCCCTTTTGAGGATTTTTTGCGAATAAAAACAAGCTGTTAGGGTATTTTCTCAGTAAATGATTATTCCGCTAGCGATCGCAGGGGTGCACCCAGTTTTACTATTTGTAATGCCTTGGCCGTTTCAACCTCTGCCAATGCCGATTTCATACTTTTACGCCAATGGCTATCGACCGGCTCACTGGCCGCTATTCGACCTTGGCTATGATCCATGACCACAGGTAAATCTAAAGATAGCCAGGTGAAATAACCATCTTTAAAATAATGAACATTGTCATAACCCCAAGCCACTGCCAAGAAGGTGGCTACCGCACTGCGATAACAATGAGCACTATTGCAATAAATCACTATGGGGATATTACGATCTAGAGTTTCAATAAGGTAGAGGTCATTAAAACCTCGCTTTAAGTCTAAGTGCAATGCACTGCGAATATGCCCTAACTGAAATTCAAATTGCTCGCGTACATCAATAAAAGTGGCACCTTTTTCAAATAAGGTGAGTGCTTCATAGGCATCAATGGTTTTTGCACCCTTAATTCCTTGAATCTCTTCGGCATATGACAACGAGCCAACACTCAGAATAAACAACAGCATAGATATAATTCGGAACACAGCCCTACTCCTTTCACTACAATATTTTGAGTATAGGACGAGATTTGAGGTGGGCTTGGAATGATTGGATGCAAGACCTGACAATCATATATCTATTTGTAGCTAAAACAGATTTGACAATAACTGGATTAGGTCTCAAAGGAGCTAAAAATTAACTTTAGGGGCCAATATTGGTGATTGGCCATAAAACTTAAGGACTGAGCGAGTTATTTGTGTTTCTTCTAGTGCATGCCGACTTTATTTAGCGATAACAGAACTTCTGCTTCACCATAGCTAAAACCGCAGCTGCTCACTAGGTCGCTTTCTGACGCGCCCATTTGTATTAAGCGATTAGCTTGATCATAAGAAGGGTGTTCTGATTTTGCATTTAACATGGCGTATTGTTTTTTAAGCATAGAATTTAGGCGACGCTCTGTTTCTAATACTTTTTGCCCCATGCCCACTGCACTTTTAGACAACGCACGGTTATCTTCTTGTAGCCGCTGGTTAATTTTAATTTGCAGTCGCTTTTGCTTAGTCACTGATCGCCCGTTTTTAACCGACAATACAAAGGCCATTAGCGATACGACTGACGCACACAAAATGACAATACTAGACAATTCCAAAACTAGGATAGATTCCAACATAATTACTACTCGCAGTTACCAAACCTTAAATTTGGCATATTTTGTTAGTTTTATTTTTACCTACGCCATTAACCGCATGACGCAGGTCTCTAACTGCTGTTTAAATTTATGTCTGTGAAAGTGACAACGATTAAAAGTCGTTGAGTTCGGCCCACTCTCCGTCTGACATCATTTTCTCAAGATCAACCAAAATAAGCAGTTCTTTGTTTTTATGACAAACACCCTGAATAAATTTGGCGGTTTCCTCATTGCCCACATTTGGTGTGGTTTCAATTTCAGATTGACGTAAGTAAACCACTTCTGCCACTGCATCAACTAGTATTCCCACCACTTGATTCTCTGTTTCGATAATCACGATACGGGTTTGATCATTGGTTTCAGTTTGCATTAGCCCAAAGCGTAAGCGCGTGTCAATTACAGTAACAACGTTACCCCGTAAATTGATTATGCCTAACACATAGGGTGGTGCACCGGGTACGGGAGCCACTTCGCTATAGCGCAGTACTTCTTGTACTTGCATTACATTGATGCCATACGTTTCGTTATCTAAACGAAACGTGACCCACTGCAACATGGGATCTTCAATTGCCCCTTTTGCTTCATAGGTACTCATCGTGTCTTACTCCTATTTACGTCGATTTCCAGCTATTAAGATCTGTCAATCCGTCAAATTCATAACATTCCTTGTTATGAGTTTAGACTAGAGCAGATTGCGTGCCAGTCGGATAACAAATGAATTTAAAAATAATTGATTAGGTCAGCTTTCAAGGGCCTTTGCTAATTAACATTAGCCAATTTCTAGCCACTAACAACCTTTAATGAGGCTATATTGCCTAGGTATCTGCGTTCAATATCTCTATTAGCTTGTCAACGTGGATTAGAGCGCACATATGCTCTATTACAGTTCCTGATAGCCATTGGCGCTTACCATTGCTTGAACGCCATTTAACTTGATCTGGCTCTATTCGAACTGTGGTGTAAACCTGCTTACAAGCCAACGTCCACTTACTTCGCTGTAACTGAATTAAATAAGCAAAACCTTCGGCTTCTAAGTCATAACCTTTTTCTGGCATGATGTACTTGGCTGTATCCACCACATACAAATGCTCATCCGATTCATTGTAAGCGCCAATAAACCAATCTGGTCTGCCAATTAATTGATTAGTTTCACGCTCTACTTTTATAATTTTCCCTAACGACTCCATTGGCACCGCCAACTTTAATCCACACACATCGAATAATAAAATGTCGAACGCTTCCTGTGCCCAACCTGGGGCTTTTGGAAAACGCTTTTCAACTTCAGGCTCTAGCTTTATAAGCCGATCTGTTTTAACGACGTTATCCGTTTGTAAATTAGGCATTACATGAGGAACATCCCTTATAACAGGCACCTCAATAATAGTCGCTGAGGCTACTTCAGGTTTTTTAACAACAATTTTTTCAACAGCTTGCGGCTGTGTGGCAAAATCTGGAGAGCGAGGCTCAGGTGGTTTAAACGGACGAGATGGGGACTTTGGCTGCTGAAAACTTGAAGGTCTATCCATAGGATTTGTTTGCTTGGCTACTTTAGCAACTGGCTCTTCAGCAACCATTTCCTCAATCACTGGGTCTTCGACTGTTACATCTTCCACCTGTGGAAATAAGTCCACCAGCAAGCTGTCCATATATTCTTGAACAACCGAGTCGACATTAGTTTCTTTTTCTATTACCGAAGGAACGGTCAATACGTTCTTCATAAGTACACCTAATGCATTCCACTATTATCAAGTTGAGCTATTAATGTTTGGCATTGGCGCTGGCAATATTGTTTGAGATAACCTTGAGGAGTTTCACAGGCTAAATTCAGAACGCCAAAATGCACCAGCCAGTTTTTTTCAAAAGGCAATGAATTTTCTACATCCATGAAACTAAATGGGTCTAAACATAGCGCCATTTTACAACCTGTATTAATACTGTCTGAAGGAATATATTGCGCCACACGCTCTATTGCTGAGGCTCCATTAGAGTCTGCCACTGTCAAATCTATGAATATGTTGTCTGTGTAACTGTATACCAAGTTGCCTGGGATATTATGCATAAGCTAAGCTGCATCCGCTTTTTTTAAAAGAGAGCTTAATAGATGACGGTATACCCTAATCCCCCTACCGTCAGCATCTAAATCTGATGGTACTTTGCCTACTTCACTAGCGTCTCTAAATTTTGTATCCACTGGTATAGGCTCTTCAAACACTTGGTCTCCATATAACTCTCTAATTTTTTTAAGAGCATTAATAGACGCGTGAGTGCGGCGATCATATAGTGTAGGTATAATGGTGAAAGGCAATTGCTTTTTAGTACTTTGCATCACCATATCCAACGTATGTGTCATACGTTCTAAACCTTTAACCGCTAAAAATTCTGTTTGCACTGGAATTAATAACCGTTGGGCCGCGGCTAATGCATTAATCATTAGCACCCCAAGAATAGGCGGTGTATCTATGAGTACATATTCGTAATCGTCCCACAAACAGGCAAGTGCTTTCGAAATAACTAAACCCATTCCCCCTTGACCCGCCACTTTTCTTTCCAAAGTAGCTAACGCGGTACTGGCTGGAAATAAATCAATACCTTCTTTACTGGTTGATTTAACTATTTTTTTAGATAAGCCTTCAGGAATTTTTCCTTCGTACATAAATAGGTCAAAGGTACTTCGGTCTATATCGTCTGGGTCATATTTAAAATAGCTGGTCAGAGACCCATGTGGATCTAGGTCAACCATTAAGACACGATAACCCTGTTCGCGAAGCAAACCTGCAAGACATACGGTAGAAGTGGTTTTCCCCACTCCCCCTTTTTGATTAGCAACGGCCCATACGTGCACGTTTATACTCCTTGGCAGAGCTTGTTTTACTTACAACGGTTATAACAATCGGAAGTAATGGCTCTGTTTCGTCTTTCAAAAACAAATTACTGACATTGACTAAATTTGTTTAATAAATATGCACATTTCATTCCTTGTGCATGACGTCTTATTAAATTAATTAACGGCTTCTAATATAGGCTTAGCAGATAGATCCTGATCCGTCACAATTTTTGTGCTGTCCCTTTGCTTTCCTGTGCGATCGATCATAAAAACGACCCTTCTATTTATAGATCGACCTTCTTCATCATCATTTGTGGCAACTGGATGATATGGACCATAGGCAGATACTGACAATCGCGCAGGTAAAATACTTTCCATGGTCAGGAGATGGGCAATGCTTGACCCTTGGGAGGCCGATAATTGCCAGTTATTCAAACCATCACCCACCATCACATCACTAAATACTTCCACATTGATACTCTGCTTGAATTTTTGAAATGTTTTAGCAAAGCGAATGATAATTTGTTCTCCAACAGGGCTTAACTCGCTTTTACCCATGCTAAATAGCTTGTCCCCACGTACTACTATTTTAAGCCAGTCGTTGTTATTTTCTAAGTTAAACTCTGGCTGAGTCAATAAGTCTTTGATGTTCTCTTGTACTAAAGCTTGTAAATTATTTTGCAGATTTTGTATGTTTAAATGGTCTTCATCATCATAATTTTCCCCATCAGGTCGATAAATTATAGGAGATGATATGTCGGTCATTTTAATTGGTAATGAAAATGCCGCAGACGAATCAAACAAGCCCATCAAAGCTTGGCTCATACGCTCAAATTTTTGATTATTGACCACTGACATAGCGTACAACACTACAAAAAAAGCAAACAATAGAGTCATAAAATCGGCATAGGAGACCATCCACCTATGTGGATGACTTGACTCTGGCGGTTTATGACGACGTGGCATGGTAATCCTTGCTCATAAAATTTATTGTTAACTGATGTATCACAACTCATGGTATTAAGTTGATATTGGCTAAAATTAGCTTCGCTTTAAAATTTCAAAGCGATAGCGAATAGAATTAGGGTGCTCACCTTCAGCGATTGCCACCAAACCTTCGATAATTAATTCATTGTATAAATATTCACTTTGTACAACATGCTTAAGTCGTGAAGCGATGGGTAAAAATATTAAGTTAGCACTGCCTACACCATAAATAGTTGCAACAAATGCGGTTGCTATTCCCGGTCCAATTAACGCAGGATCTTCTAATTGACCCAGTACTTGCATTAGTCCTAAAACGGCACCTAAGATTCCAATCGTTGGGGCATAACCTCCCAGACTTTCGTAAATATGAGCCGATTGCAGCCCTTTGTCTTCTTGTTTGTATAAATCCATTTCTAGACTGCTTCGAATGGCAATGGGGGATTGTCCGTCAGCTAATAAATTTAGCCCTTTTTTGGCTAACGGCGTAGTTTCTACATCGGCTATTTTTTCTAAGCCTATCAATCCTTCTCGGCGAGCCGTTTGCCCCCAGTGGCAAAGCAATTCTAATAAGTCATTTAAGTCATAGCGTGGGGGGATTAAAAACCAACCACTTCGACTTATGGTATGTTTAATTACCTCAAGTGGTGTTTGTACTAAAACAGCGGCAAAGGTACCACCGAACACGATGATAAATGCAGGGCCATTTATCAGTGCCGATGTAGCACCTCCTTCTGCAATATTGCCAAAAACTATAGCGACAATACCCAGCATCATCCCTGCTAGGCCCAACCAATTCATTATTGCACCTCTTTTGCCAATAGTGGGCCTACGTCTTTAAGCGGCAAGATAGCGTCAGAAATATTCGCCTTTGCTACCGCCATTGGCATACCATAAATAACACTGGAGTCTTTATCTTGAGACCAAATAGGACAGCCCGTTTGCTTCATTAATTTTGCACCCTCGCAACCATCACTGCCCATTCCAGTTAAAATAATTGCCAACGATTTATTAGGGAAATGCTTAGCAGCGGAAGCAAATGTTAAATCCACACTGGGCCGATAGTTCATGCGATCATCACCATCAATAACACGAACCTTGCCCCGCTCTACCATCATTTGCTGGCCACCTGGAGCTAACAAGGCAACTCCTGGTTTTAATGAGTCACCATCTTTAGCCAGCTGAACAGTTATTCTGCACAATCCATTTAAACGCTCAGCAAAAGCACCAGTGAAAGATGCTGGCATATGTTGAATTAATAAAATGGGTTTAGAAAAATTAGCAGGTAAAGCGGTTAATACATGTTGCAATGCAACAGGTCCACCTGTGCTGGTACCAATTAACACCAGATCTATACCGGTCAGTTTTGTATTTGGTTTTGTGTTCTTGATCTGCTGATTTTCTGTGTTTGCACTAGAAGAAGCGACCACTGTATTAGTTAAAAAGGGTTTTTTTACTGCTACTTTGTTAGGCTCAATGGAGCCCTGTTTCGAAGTGGGTGAAACTGATGCTACTGTATTTTTTACTGCGAGTTTACTGGGGGCTGCTGTTCTATTATAGCTACGTGCTACGGCTTTAATTTTCTCACTTAAGAGTGAACGAATTTTATTACCACCACGCTGTAAGTCTTCAAAATTTTTGGGTAAAAAGTCAATAGCACCCGCCTCTAATGCATCTAATGTCACACGAGCGCCATCGTAGGTAAGCGATGAAAACATTAGTATTGGAGTAGGTTTAACTTGCATGATATTACGCAATGCAGTGAGTCCGTCCATCACTGGCATTTCGTAATCCATTGTAATTACATCGGGGTTAAGAGTTAGTGCTTTTTCAATTGCCTCACGGCCATTGTTTGCAAAACCAACAATTTGAATGTCTGTTTCTGATTTCAATATCTCTGAAATACGTTTTTGAAAAAAACCTGAATCATCCACTACTAATAATCTAATGGCCATTAATTTCTCATTTGCCTAGTGGCCATTAATCTATGCTGCAATCACGCCTCGTTTAGCATAATGATTTAGCATACTTGGTACATCTAATATCAATGCAATTCGGCCGTCACCTGTAATGGTTGCCCCTGACATTCCTGGAGTACCTTGCAACATTTTTCCTAGTGGTTTAATCACCACCTCTTCCTGACCAACCAGTTGGTCTACCACAAATCCAACTCTTTGTGTGCCCACTGAAACCACAACTACATGACCTTCACTCTCAGGCTTTTCTTTATCAGGTTCATCATCAAATGGGCTGTCACTGACCAGCCATCGCTCTAGATAGAACAACGGAATAGCCTTTTCACGGACTACCACTACCTCTTGACCATCAATAACATTTTTCTTAGTTAGATCTAAGTGGAATATTTCATTCACACTAACTAATGGAAATGCAAACGCTTGATTTTTTATCATTACCATCAACGTCGGCATAATTGCCAATGTTAAGGGTACCTTGATCATAAACTTAGAGCCTTTACCCATTTCAGACTCAATGGTGATAGACCCATTCAACTGTGTAATCTTAGTCTTTACTACGTCCATGCCTACACCGCGACCTGAAACTTCACTAATTTCAGCTTTGGTAGAAAACCCTGGAGCAAATATTAAGTTAAACGATTCGCTGTCGGACAAACGATCGGCGGCATCTTGGTCCATCACCCCTTTTTCAACCGCTATTCTCTGTAGTATCTTAGGGTCCATACCCTTACCGTCCTCTTCAATAGACAGTAATATATGATCACCTTCTTGCTCGGCACTTAAAATAACCGTTCCGCTTTTTGGTTTACCAGCAGCAAGGCGCTCTGCGGGCATTTCAACGCCATGATCAACCGCGTTTCTAACCAAATGCACCAATGGATCAGCCAGCGCTTCCACTAAATTTTTATCTAAATCAGTTTCTTCGCCACGTAATTCCAGCGTGACGTCTTTTTTCAAGTTTCGTGCTAAATCACGTACTACTCGAGGAAAACGCCCAAATACTTTTTTGATCGGTTGCATTCGAGTTTTCATTACCGACGTTTGTAAGTCGCCCGTAACAACATCCAAGTTCGCAACTGCTTTTGACATGGATTCATCGGTGCTTTTTAATCCTAAGCGTACTAGCCTGTTACGCACTAGTACCAGTTCGCCCACCATATTCATGATGTCATCTAAACGTTTTGTATCTACTCTAACTGTGGCCTCTGCCGCTACAGGTGATTCAGATTTTTTAGCCGGTGACTTAGCTGGCCCTGCTTTTGATACTGCCGGAGTCTTAGCTGCTGGCGGAGGTGGAGGCGGTGGCGATACTGCTGCTGGAGAAACTGCTGCAGGTGCTACAGTGTCGGTGACGGTTGGTCCCTTACCTTGTCCATGAAGCTTGTCTAACAACTCTTCAAATTCAGATTCGCTAATATTCTCTTCACCTTCATCTGCCACAGGGGCAGCTGGAGGATTAGGTTTGTTAGGAGTTGCAGCTTCTGTAGGTGACTTTCCTGCACCATGGAGTTGATCTAGAAGTGCATCGAATTCATCTTCTGTGATCTCGTCACTTGTTCCAACATAAGTAGGGGCCACTGCGCCAGCAGAAGCAGGTGCTGGGGCTTTTGGTTCGTCTAAAGCATCTAATAAACCTTCAAATTCATCATCAGTTATATCACCTTCGCCTGCCAAAATACTTTCAGCAGTTATGCCTCCAGCAATTGGTGCAGCTGGTTGCTCGGTAACGGCTGCTGTTGATTCTTGGGCAGCAGGCGTTTCAATAACAGGAGCGACTTCTTCAGCCACTTCAGGCTTAGAGAATCTAGACAGATCTTCAATTAACTGCGGGTCACATGGACCTGGCATTTCACCGCCACGCACCGTATCAAACATTTCATTTACAGTATCCAGCGCTCTAAGCACCACATCCATTAATTCGCTAGATACTTTACGCTGACCATTCCTAAGAATATCAAATACGTTTTCAGCAACATGGCAGCAGTCAACCAGTGGACCAAGCTGTAAAAAACCAGCACCACCTTTTACTGTGTGAAATCCACGGAATATTGAATTTAAGAGTTCTTGATCATCTGGATTATTTTCCATTTCGACCAGTTGCTCGCCAAGCAATTCGAGTATCTCACCTGCTTCTACAAGGAAGTCTTGAAGGATCTCTTCGTCTGCGTCTAAACTCATCCCTACGCTCCTTTAAAACCCGAGACTGGACAATAAATCATCCACGTCAACTTGGTCTGATGCTACATCTTCTTTATCTTCAGCATTAATCTGAGGACCAACCCCTTTTAGTGGGTCGACATCTTTAATCTCTGCGTCAGCTTGTTTATGCTTTATGCCAGTCATTTGGTCTACATGGCCTGCCATAGCAACTAAATTAACCAAACTTGATTCAACATCAGTCACCATTGCGGTGATTTTTTGTATTACTTGCCCAGTTAAATCTTGAAAGTCTTGTGCCAGTAATATGTCATTCAAATTACCATTAAGTTTTTTAGTGTTAACTACGGTACTGTCTAAAAAAATGCTGACCCGCTTCGTTAAACCTCTAAAATCTGCAGCACTTAATTCTTTATTAAGAAAGCGATCCCAGTCTTGCTTTATGTCTACGGCTTCAGTGGAAATACTTTGCGAAATTGGCAATGCAGAGTCCACCATGTCCATAGTTTTATTGGCCGCTTTTGCTGTCATATTAACAACATAATTTAATCCTTCTTGTGCTTCGTCAATATCTGAACCGGCTATTTGCACGTTACTGTCTATTTTAAAATTTTTTATAGACTCATGTAATGCTCGAGTTAATCGGCCAATCTCTTGGTAAAGATTTTGATCACGAACATTTTGCAAGTCTTGTATTAAACCTACTGCCCCTGCAACATCATTGTTTTCTAATCGGCTAACAAGCTCTTTCGCTTTATCGCCAAATATTTTTTCAAAGCTGTCTTCGGTAGCCGTTTCTAAATCCTGTAATGCCATGGATACATCCTGATTATCCGTCTACACGTTCAAAAATCTTTTCGATTTTCTCTTTTAATACGGCGGCCGTGAATGGCTTAATTACATATCCATTAACGCCAGCCTGTGCAGCTGCCACTATTTGATCTCGTTTTGCCTCGGCGGTAACCATTAATACAGGCAAAGTTTTGAGACGTTCATCTTCACGTACATGTTTGAGTAATTCGATTCCTGTCATACCGGGCATATTCCAGTCCGTCACTAAAAAATCAAAGTTGCCATTTTGCAACATGGGCAAAGCGGTAAGACCATCATCTGCTTCTTGAGTATTGGTGAAACCCAAATCTCTTAATAAGTTTTTGATAATTCGCCTCATCGTAGAGAAATCATCCACTACGAGAATTTTCATATTTTTATCCAAAGCTACCTCCCAGTGCCCTAGCCAAAGCCTAATTACATAATTTTAGTCTAGACACACTTACTAGGTTATCCAGCAAGGTTTTTTGTGTTTTACAGCGGTCGGCTGAATTAGACTATTTTAATGTAGTTCGTATTTAAGCTTTAACACGATCCTTTCTGAACATATAAACTGAGTCTAGTACAGATTATCGACCAGACTGTTTGAATATTGATTTAAATTCATTAATAAGGCTTTTTTAGTCCGGTATTCGATCTATCTACATGAATATTTTAGTGAATAAATGAGATATCGCAGAATTACTTTAAATATCTGAGAAAAATACAAAGAAATAAAAATATTTAACAAGGATATACAACATGAAAATATACTATATTAGTTATTTTGGAGGGTCGAGAATGATACTGTAGTAGCAATTAGGCCGTTTCTTCACCCCAATCAGAAAGTCGAGAGCGTAATCTAAGCGCTGCTTGGCTGTGAATTTGACTGACCCTAGATTCGCTTACCTCTAACACAGCGCCGATTTCTTTTAGATTGAGCTCTTCATCATAGTATAAAGCTAAAACAAGCTGCTCCCGCTCTGGAAGCTTGCTAATGGCGTCGGCTAAATTGTCTTTAAATTTGTCACTGGCAATACCTTCTAGTGGACTAGTTTGATTAGGGTTAACTAATTCACCTTCGCGCTCACCCGGCTGGTCAAGTAACTCTTCAAAACTGAATAATCGTGAACCAGCACCGTCTTGTAAATGATGATGGTATTCATCCATAGTCATTTCTAACGCGTCGGCTACTTCTTGATCTTGCGCGTCGCGACCAGTAGTGCTTTCAATAAAACGAATAGCGTCAGCAATACGCCGACTATTTCGGTGTACACTTCTTGGGGCCCAATCGCCCTTTCTTATCTCATCTAGCATTGAGCCGCGAATTCGAATACCCGCGTAAGTTTCAAAGCTAGCGCCTTTACTAGGTTCATATTTGCGGGCAGCTTCGATTAATCCGATCATGCCAGATTGAATAAGGTCGTCTACCTGAACCGAAGCCGGTAACCTGCCTTTCAAGTGATGTGCAATGCGTTTTACAAGCGTTGCATAGTCTTGAATCAGTTTGTCAAAATTGCCGTTATTTTCGCCCGTATACATAGCGAAACCACTGGTCATGGCCATATATTATTTATCCGCGTACTGCTGTAGATATCAAATTTTCAACAAAGAATTCTAAATTCCCTCTTGGAGTCGTAGGCAATGGCCACGAATCCACTTTTTTAGCTAACGACTTAAATGCCATTGAGGCTTTTGATCTTGGATAAGCTTGAATAACCGCTTTTTGTCTTTGCACCGAACGTTTTACCGATTCATCAAATGGGATACTGCCAACATATTGCAATGCTATATCTAAAAAACGATCGGTAACTTTGGTAAGCTTAGCAAATACATTATGGCCGTCCTGAGGTGTTTTAACCATGTTAGCCAATACACGAAAACGGAATAACCCATGATCGCGGTTCAATAATTTAATTAAGGCGTAGGCATCGGTAATACTGGTGGGCTCGTCGGTTACGACGATTAATACCTCTTGCGCAGCTTTTACAAAAGTTACTACACCATCGCTTATACCTGCTGCAGTATCAACAACTAATACATCCATTTGATCAGCAATGGTGCTAAACGCTCGAATTAAACCTACATGTTCTTCTGGCGCCAATTGCGCCATTGCTTGAGTGCCCGAGGCTGCAGGAATTATCTTAATTCCCCCAGGACCATTAACTAAGATGTCCTGCAATGGCACTTCACCACTCAGCACATTGCTGATGTTATTTTTAGCTTTTATACCCAGCAAAATATCAATGTTGGCTAAGCCTAGATCGGCATCTAATATCACCACTCTGCGACCCATATCTGCCAAGGCAATACTCATATTGATCGAGACATTACTTTTTCCTACGCCACCTTTACCGCCTGTTACGGCGATTACTTGTACTGGATGCATTGCTCTGTTTTCTCCCTGTTTTTTTAACTGGTGCTCATGCAGCATGCTAATCATTACCATGCTCCTTGAGCAATTCCAGCCTCGCGGGCTAGTTGCTGTTCTTGCTGGGCAATTTTCACAGCCTGCTTGACTAAACCTTTGGCGCTGGCCACTTGAATGTCGTCAGGAATGCGTTGCCCATCAGTGCTATAAGATAAGTTTAGTCCGGTTTCTAACAATACGCTGATAACATCACCTAAACTGCTTGCTTCGTCCACTTTAGTTACGACACAGCCCGCTAAATTGGCGCCTTTGTAGGTATTAAAAACTTTTCTTAGTACTCGGCTATTATTAGTAGCGGGTAAGGTTAATAAGGTTTGTACAGTGCCCTTAAGCTTCACAAGTTGGTCCAATTGATATTGAAGCATTGGGTGCTCAGGAGTCAGCCCGGCAGTATCGATAAGTATTAGGTCGCAACCCTTCAAGTCTTCGATACATTGAGAAACTGAATGATCTTGATCAACGACTTGCACTGGAACCCCCATTATTTGACCAAGAGTGCGTAACTGGTCATGAGCCGCTAAACGATAATTATCCATAGTGATCAAACCAACCTTTGCGTTTTCATGTTCGAGAGTAAAACGTACTGCCATTTTAGCAATCGTAGTGGTTTTACCTGCTCCTGTTGGACCTACTAGTGCAAAAATACCCCCCCGTTTTAAGCGATCGCTTGGGCTAATAGATATGTGCTGAGTTAGGTCCTTAAGACATGCCTGCCAAGATGTCTTTTCATCTTGATTGTTGTCTAGATGATTGACTAGCTGATAATTTAGCCATTCATCAAACCCCATGTTTTCAAAACGACGCCATAACTTGGCTTGTAAAGTATTAGCAGGGCTGTATTTCTTCCAAATAAAGCTAGCGGGGGTATTAATATTTTGGCCTGCACTATGAACAACTGGTTTTACTGGTGATGGTGTGGCGTAAGCATTGGCTGTGGCCATTAACATTTCTTTTAGATCATTGAGTTCATTCCGAACGTCGTCAATCAGTTGTTTATTAGGTTGTTCGGTTACCTGATTATTCGTGGCCAAATTATTTTTAATTGGAGTAATATTGCCGCCACTACTTTGATGGCGATTATGCTTCATTTCATCAAGCGCTGCTTGCAGATCTGACTGCACTGGCTGATGCAATGCTGCATGATGAACTGGTTGTGTATGTTGCACTGGCGAGCTTTTAGTAGTTGCTGCTTGAGTTAGGTCAGCTGCTAAGCCATTGTCTTCACGTTGTTGTTTTAACGCTTCCAGTTGATCTTGTAATTTTAGTTGGGCTTCTACATCTGTGCGATCTGCATCACTTAAAAACGGCCAAGGGTTATGATCATTTTGCTGAGCATTTGATTCTATTTTAGCTTTTTGTGATTTTTTATTCTTTACTGACTTTTGCTTAACTGGTTTTGTAGAATTACCTTGTAAAGACCTGCTTTGTGAAGAAAAAATAGGTGAAGGTAAATGACTATCTTCTTCTTCTGCATTAAATATTGGTGCAGATTTTTTAGCGCTAATAGGTTCGTAGTTTTGTGCAACTATAATTTCCACTCCACCTTTTACTCTGTGGTTAGATAAAATAACGGCATCAGGGCCCATTTCATCACGAACAGTTTTTAACGCTTTTTGCATACTGGTTGCAGTAAAACGACGGACTTTCATTATTTCGCTCCCAGTCTATTAATTAGTATGGTGATTAATTTAAATGTTTTATTAAGATTAAGGTTTATCATTTTTAATCCTATGCCCCAATCGTGGCGGCAATAGTAATCTGTTTGTTCTCTGGCATTTCTTGATATGAGATAACATGAAGGTTATCAGCCATCGATCTTACGAACGTTGAAAGTACTGGGCGCAACATCGCGCTGACCAATAACACGGCAGGATGTCCGGCCATTTCTTGATTACGTGCCGCATCAAATAATGAGCTTTGTAGCTTCTCTGTCATGGATGGTTCTAAAATCATGTTATCTGATGATCCAGTTTGTTGTTTTGTCTGCTGTACTGTCTTGAGCAATAACTGTTCCAGTGCGGGTTCTAATGTTATAACCGAGAGATCATCAGCGTTTCCGTAGATACTCTGTACAATTAAGCGACGTAAAACCTTACGCACTTGTACTGTTAATGCGGCAGTATCTTGACTATCGGTGGTCGTATTCGCCAAAGCTTCGGCGATACTGCGCATATCGCGTACCGGCACACCTTCACTTAATAAATTTTGTAACACCGATAACAGCTGACTAAGGTTCAATGTAGTCGGCACTAATTCTTCAGCCAACTTAGGGCTGTCCTTAGCAAGTCGGTCTAACATTTTTTGAACGTCTTCGTGGCCAATTAATTCGGCAGAATGTTTTTGCAGAAGTTGATTTAAATGAGTGGCAACTACTGTGCTTGAATCCACTACGGTATAACCCAGAGTTTGAGCCTGGTCTTTTTTATTTGAGTCTATCCAAATAGCATCTAAGCCGAACGCTGGGTCGCGCGTTTCAATTCCATCTAGTTGGCCAAATACTTGACCCGGATTAATAGCCATTTCTTTATCTGGTTCTATTTCAGCCTCGGCAATGGCTACGCCCATTAATAAAATTCGATAGGCGTTGGGCATTAAATCTAGATTATCTCGAATGTGAACACTGGGAATTAAAAAGCCAAGGTCTTGAGAGAGTTTGCGGCGAATGCCTTTAATACGGCTGAGTAACTGTCCTCCTTGGTTTTTATCTACTAGGGGAATCAGACGATATCCTACCTCTAAGCCAATTATGTCTACATCTTCTACATCGTCCCAATCCACTTCTTTACTGTCATTGCCCGGTAAAGCTTTTGCAGGGCCAGAGGAACTGACTGGGCTAGAACCTGCACCTGCTTTTTGAGCAGCTTGCTTCGCTGTTCCCGCCATACCCTCGTCAACAACTTCGGCTTCTAACCCTCTTTTGTAAATAAAATAAGCTGCAATGCCTAATGCAGAGCCTAAACCTAAAAATGCAACATGAGGCATGCCAGGAATCAGACCCATTAAAAATATTACACCAGCTGCAACAGACAGTGATCTAGCATTACCAAACATTTGTGAGAATATTTGATCACCCATACCTTCGTTACTTTTATTACGCGTAACAATGATCGCTGTGGCCGTTGAAAGTAATAATGAAGGGAGTTGCGCCACCAAGCCGTCGCCAATGGTTAATAACGCATAAACTTCTGTGGCCCTTGCAAAGTCTAAGTCATGCTGAGCCATGCCGATGGCTAAACCACCTAGAATATTAATAATAAGAATTAACAGACCGGCAATAGCATCGCCTTTTACAAACTTACTTGCTCCGTCCATTGCCCCATAAAAATCGGCTTCAGTGGACACTTCTGTGCGACGAGTTTTTGCTTCGTCGGCGTCAATTAATCCTGCATTTAAATCAGCATCAATAGCCATTTGTTTGCCAGGCATTGCATCTAAGGTGAATCGTGCACTTACTTCTGACACTCGGCCAGCACCTTTCGTTACTACTACAAAGTTGATAATCATAAGAATTAAGAAAACCACTAGACCAACAGCGTAATTACCCCCTACTAGCACTGTACCAAAAGCTTCAATTACCTTACCAGCTGCTGCGCCACCTTCATGTCCTTCTAATAATACGACTCGAGTAGACGCTACGTTAAGAGCTAGTCTTAATAACGTAGCCACTAATAAAACACTGGGGAAAATTGCAAAATCTAGAGGACGACCAGCATAGATACTGACCATAAGTACTATAATAGAAAGCGCGATATTAAAGGTAAAAAATATATCTAATAGAATAGTAGGTACTGGCAGAGTCATCATGCCCAGTAGCAACATCAGCATAAATGGCACGCCAAGGTTGCCTGACGCTAATTCTCTAAACTTTGATAAGCCTAGAAGCATTCCGCCTCGTGTGGGTAAAGATAATTTACTTGTAGCCATGAAATCTACTTCTACTTCTTATTGTTTATTTGACACTAGACACGTTATTGCAAAAATGTGGCCATGTTCAATTGGCAGAAGAAGGTTAAATTGAAAAACTGGATTAATTCAGCCAGTTTTTGAAGTAAATATAGAGAGGGAAGTATTTTCAGCTAGATTAAATTTTAACTAAATAGTGCCTGCAAGTAGCTATTAAGAAATTTACCCTGTGGATCTAACTGCTGACGGACTTTATTAAAGTCATTCCATTTCGGATAATGCGATTTAAATTGTGCTGTTGTCATTGTATTTATTTTACCCCAATGTGGCCGGCCTTGGTATTTTTGTAATATAGGCTCAATCGCTTTAAATAAAGGTTTATAATCTTCTTGATAAAATCTATGGACTGCAATTGAACATGTTTCACGCTGATAAAAAGGACTTAGCCAAATATCATCTGACTTTATATAGCGAATTTCAAATGGGAAAAATACTTCAGGGAAATTATTTTCTACCATATCTTTAATTTCAGTAAATGCTTTGATCATGTTTTCACGGGGTAGATGGTATTCCATTTCGTTGAATCGTACATTACGTTCACTGGCGTAATTCTGCCAAGAATTAGCAATGGTCACTTCTTTTGAAATAGTTTTCATGTACGTGCCTAATACTAGCTCACGTAGTTTAGGGCTCCACTGCAACATGTCTCGGGCAAGCTTTAAATCTTCGGCCCCATCGTTTTGGTCAAGTTTATCGCTTACTGACACCCGTTCGTCAGTAATATTTTGTATATCAATGAATCCCATCCCTGTGAACGGAATATAGTAGAACTCAAGATTACGATTTTGGCTGGCGAGTTTATCTACACTGGCTAAAATTTCTTCAATTGGCATCCATGTAGTTTCACGCTTTAATCGATATTTGGGCATATTTTGCATTTTTATTTGAGTCACTACTCCTAGTGCCCCTAAGTTTACTCGAGCAGCATCAAATATTTCTCTATTTTTTATACGGCTGCAATCTATCACATCTCCATTGGCGACAATCAATTGCACCTCTTCTACAAAGCTAGACATGCAGCCAATATTTTTTCCTGTCCCATGCGTTGCTGTGCCTAAAGCCCCTGCCAAAGTTTGCTCATCTATATCAGGCATGTTTATTAGAGCCTGACCACGTTTAGCCAAAGGAACGCCAATGTCACCTAAACGAGTTCCTGCTAATATAGTCGCTTGATTTTTTTCTGTGTCGTGGTCAATAACACCACTTAACTTCGATAACGAAACAATGGTGTCGTCTGTAGGAACCAACGGAGTAAAACTGTGACCAGCTCCCACTGGGCGAACCTTGCCTTTAGCATTTACAATCAGTGATTGAAGAGCTTCAACTGTGGCGGGAGCTTTACGAAACTCAGGGTAGCAAACCTGCGACCCAGACCAGTTTTTCCATGGAATGCGATTTGCTTTGTTGCCATTAGCAAATACTAAATTCGGAGCAACCACTATACCAGCGGCAGCGGTTATTAAATTATTGAGTAGCGATCGCCTTGAAATCATTAGCTTAGTCTCTCTTGTATTATTAGGTAATTATAAATGCAATATGTAAATTGAGTTTGATTATTGTTGGGCCATGAATTCAATTAGCTTAGAGAAATCATTAAGATCGCACTCCATGCATAAACCTAATGGCGGCATTCCACCCTTTCCGTTAATTACATTTTCAACTAAACCTGATTTACCTGACTCGGCTATTAAATCAGCCCACTTGTCTTTATCACCAGCTAATGGAGCGCCTGTAGCCATCACCGTATGGCAATTACGGCAGCTCCGTTGATAAACTTCCGCAACTATAGGGTCAGATGGCATTAATGACTGAGCAATTGCCAATGCTTGTTGCTCACCTTGAACACCGTCGCAAGCCGCTAGAGAGATAATAGATAACGCCAACATATGATTACAAATAGATTTATAGAGAGATTGGTAATTCACAGGCAATGCCTTTGTTATTTCAATTATTAATGATTTTGCCCAGATAACTCACAACCGTCAATTTGCTATCTGGCCACTTTTTATTGAAACCAAGGGATTTATAATTACCCAATTACCGAATCTTCTAAAGAATTAAAAGATATTTCAAAAGTGTTTTTAAAACTTTGATCGTTTATTGAGCTTAGCACTGTTGTCAAAATGGCTAGAATTTACTATGTTGTTAATTAACCAGTATCGCATCATACCTTCACTAATAGCCGCAACTGAAGCAAGAGTTTGGTTTGTTGAGCAAGTGAATAAGGGGAGCATATTGATGCAACAACTGGAATTAGTGCCGTTCATTGAATTACGGCCAAGCTAATAGTTAAGACGGTTTAAGGTCGGCCCCTGTGGTGATCCTTAACCCCTTTATTGGCAACCGGAACGACTGGGTATTTTAAACGTATTAAGTCAGCAGTCCTGAGTTAGGCGCATTACGCCATCGCGTTTGGTATGCAGAGTGATAAAAACATGCTCCCCTATCTTCTTTTTCACTGACATTATTTCTTTATTCTTCAGGGTTATAGCTCATTGGAAATTGACTTTTCTCATGCTATTCTTTTGTATAGATATTCATGACATAGTGGACGATTATGGTCAGAAAAAACACTGATGGTGAGCCTTCCAGCCGCCAATCTAAGGCTGAAATAGAAGCGAAACAGCAACGCAAGACATTGGGTATTTTTTTAGGTGTTGTAAGTGTACTGGTTGGCATTGGAGTTTATATGCATTTATACTCAGATCAATCCAATCAAGATTCTGAATCTTTTTTTGAATCCCGTAAAAATACTGGCGCATATTATGATTATAAAGAATCTGAAAAAAGTGCCAAAGAAAAAGCTGAAAGCAATATATTTTTACAAAATTGAATATCCATTCATTAATATTTTTGGTAATTAAAAGCCCCACAAACTATCTGTGAGGCTTATCATTTTATATTTTAGTGGCTAATCATCCATGGCCGCATAGACGGAAACATCTTGCTTCCATCTGCGGTGTACATAACTTTAGATCCACGTTTTCTATGACTGCAACCTTCACCATGTTTGAGCTTATCTGCATTTTCAGCTCGAGTATCCATATTTGAAAGCTTTGGCTCGTGTTGAGAAGTCTCGTTGCGTTCCATGGCTTGTTTTTTTTCTTTAGCCATTTCCATCATACCCGGAGACATCAAAATGATGCGCGCTGACAACGTGTCGCACTGTGGGCAATGTGCTGGTTTCGCATGATCGTCCATACTAGCTAGCTCGTAAAACAGACCATGATCGGCACACTTATAGTCATATACAGGCATGATGTCGACTCCTTTATTTTTTAATGTCTGGGGCTAAAGGCATATCTACGCTGCCATCAAGGAACTTAGTCGGTCCATCGGCATTGGGTTTAATATCAAACTCAAATATGTCGGTAGGCAACCAAAGTGTGGCACATGAGTTAGGGACATCTACCACCCCACTAATGTGTCCTTGAACCGGCGCTGTTCCTAACAAAGAATAAGCTTGAGCCCCTGAGTAACCAAATTTCTTTAGATATTCAATGGCGTTCAAACAAGCCTGACGGTATGCCACGTTCACATCAAGGAAATGTTGCTTGCCGTGCTCATCAACAGAAATGCCTTCAAATATTATATAGTCATCATATCTTGGAGTAATTGGGCTTGGCTTAAAAATTGGGTTTTTAATGGCATATTTTTCCATGCCGTCTTTGATTAAGCTCACACGTAAGTGAATCCAACCGGCCATTTCAATAGCGCCACAAAAAGTAATTTCACCATCACCTTGGCTAAAGTGAAGGTCTCCAACAGAAAGACCAGCCCCCTCAACGTAAACAGGAAAGTAAACTTTAGAACCGCGTGATAAATCTTTGATGTCACAGTTGCCACCGTGCTCTCTTGGTGGCACAGTACGAGCCGCTTCGAGTGCGGCTGTTTTAGCTTCATCAGGTTTCATCCTACCCATATGCGCCGTTTCACCATACGGAAGACACGCTAACGTTGGCACTCTATCAGGGTCTGTATCATAAAGTTCTTTTTCTCGCTTGTTCCATATATCCAACATTTCTTTCGAAGGCAAAGTACCAATCAAACCAGGGTGAATGAGGCCCGCAAATTCAACACCTGGGATGTGGCGAGAACTAGTAAACATGCCATTAAAATCCCAGATGGATTTTTGTGCTTCAGGAAAATGTTCGTCTAAAAAACCACCGCCATTTTGCTTAGAGAAAAAACCATTGAATCCCCACTGGCTATCATCAAAAGTGCCTATGTCTAGTATATCCACTACCAAAAGGTCACCGGGTTCAGCGCCTTCAACAGCAACTGGCCCAGATAAAAAGTGGACTTGAGTTAAATCAACATCGCGAACATCAGAGGCGTCATCATTATTTTTAATTTGACCGCCGGTCCAATCAACGCACTCTATTTTAAAGTCGTCACCAGGCTTAACTGTGGCAACCATAGGAATATCTGGGTGCCACCGATTGTGTATATCGTCATGCTCGTAAGCTGATTTACTCAGGTCTACTTTAATTATTGTTTCAGTCATTTTAGGCTCCTAATTCAACCGTATGTTTATGTTTCTTGTTGGGGTTAGTTTTAATTTTTTTGTATTAAGTATGTGGTTAAACAGACAAATATTTTTTAATTTGATCGCTGTCCACATTGGCTCGTAGGTCTTCGTGAATAAATTCGCCTTTATCGATAACAATGATTCGATCTGCCACGGCCATAGTAAAACTCAGCACTTGCTCAGAAACAATTATAGTAATATCTCTTAGTTTTTTTATTTCGTTAAGTATATTGGCAATATCTTTAATAATTGATGGCTGTATTCCCTCTGTGGGCTCGTCCAAAAGCAGTACTTTTGGATTTGTCACAAGAGCCCTAGCAATAGCCAACTGTTGCTGCTGGCCTCCTGAAAGATTACCTCCTTTGCGGTGACGCATTTCTCTTAACACAGGGAAAAGCGCATAAATATCATCAGGTATCTCTTTAAGTTTTGATACCTCCAATCCCGTCTCAATATTCTCTTTAACAGTGAGGTTTGGAAAAATCATTCGCCCTTGAGGAACGTACGCAATACCGTGTTCAACACGCTGATAACTTTCAAAATCAGAAACATCAACACCGTCCACTGTAATCACACCACCTGCTGAAGGTAATATACCGATTAAAGATTTAAACAATGTGGTTTTACCCATACCATTACGACCCATAATCGCCAATGTTTCATTTTTTGGTACAGTGAAATTTAAATCACTGATCACTTCGCTTTGCCCATAACGGACTTTTAAATTAGAAACGCTTAACATGTATTCACCAATTAATTATTTTCGTTTTCAAGATTCACGCTTTATGGCACAGTTTTAATGACCTAAATAAACTTCAATAACTTTAGGGTCATTTTGAACCGTATCCATGTCACCGGTAGCAAGAATTTTTCCTTGGTGAAGTACGGTTACCTTTTGCGCAATGCGGGCAACAAAATCCATATCGTGTTCGATCACTAACACCGATCGACCTTGGCTAATTTTGTTTAGTAACACAGCGGTCTGCTCTCGTTCTTTTACACTCATCCCGGCCACAGGTTCATCAAGCATTAACAACTGAGGATCTTGAATAAGCAGCATGCCTATTTCTAACCATTGCTTTTGCCCATGACTTAATAAACCAGATTCGAGATCAAGTGAGTCTTCGAGCATGATCTCTTTGGCTATTTCATGGATTTTGTCCATTACTTTTTTGGTGCGCTTAAACATAAGCGAGCCAAACACGCCGCGACCTTCAGGGTAAGACACTTCAAGGTTTTCAAATACCGTTAGGTTTTCGTAAATTGAAGGGGTTTGAAATTTCCGACCCACGCCCGCTCTCACAATGGCGTGCTCCGACAAATCTGTCAGTTCATGATTTAAGAATTTAATGCTGCCTGAGGTGGCTTTTGTTTTGCCACAGATTAAATCCAGTACGGTGGTTTTACCCGCTCCGTTAGGCCCAATAATGACATGCAGTTCATTTTTATCGAGATAGAAATTGAGGTTATCAACAGCTTTAAAGCCGTCAAATGAAACCGTAAGGTCTTCTATGGATAAAGTGAAATCTGTATTAGTTGCATTCATGACTTTGCATCCTCCGCTTTTCGAAGTTTTGCTTGAGCGGTTAATTTGTTAAACCATTTTCCGATAAAACGAAATCTATCCGTTACCTTATGACCGTGGTCTTCCCATATTCCTGCTAAACCATTAGGGAATAACATAACAACAGCGATAAACAGTCCACCAATTAGGAATAACCATAGCTCTGGGAAAGACTCAGAAAATGCCGTTTTACCAAAGTTAATTAATAACGTTCCGTAAACTGCGCCAATCAATGACATACGACCACCAACAGCGGCAAATATTACCATTTCAATGGAGGGTACAATTCCCACAAACGAAGGTGACATAAATCCAACCTGTAGGGTGAACATGGCTCCCCCTATGGCTGAAATCATCGCGCCAAAACAAAACACGAATATTTTAAAGTTAGCCACGTCGTAGCCTGAAAACCTTACTCTGTCTTCTTTATCTTTGACTGCCAGTAAAATACGACCAAACTTACTGGTCATTATTGCCCTAGAAGCAATAATCACTAATAGTAATAATGCACAGGTAACAAAGTAGAAAATAGTTTTTGCACTGTCGGAAGTAATGTCCCACCCGTTTAAGGTACGCAAATCGGTAATGCCGTTGATACCTCCTGTGAAACCTTGCTGTCCAACAATCAGTACCGTTAAAATAACCGCGATTACTTGCGTAATAATGGCAAAGTACACACCACCTACTCGACGTTTAAACATGGCTGCACCGATAATGTAAGCAAACAACGCAGGCAGTATTAACACCGCAAGAATGGTAAAAGTGAAACTGGTAAACGGTTCCCAAAACCAAGGCAGTTCTGTTATCTGATTCCAGTCCATAAAATCAGGGATGCCAGGGGTGGATTGAATGGCGGTATTTTCTGGCGATGAAGCTTCTAGCTTCAAAAACATCGCCATAGCATAGCCCCCTAAACCAAAAAATATTCCTTGGCCTAAGCTCAATATTCCTCCGTAACCCCATAACAACACTAGACTCACTGCTGCGAATGCATAGGTTAGATATTTACCCGCTAATCCAAGACGAAAAGAGTCAAGGAAAAGGGGAAATATCACCAGTATTAATGTGGCAAGAATGATAAAGCCGGTTAGGCCTTTCTTTCCACCCAATAGTCTTTCATATACGAAGCTCATAACGCTCTCCAAAATACTTTTAGTCAATGTAAGTTAATTCTTTCACTTACAGCGGTGATGTTTACATTGAAAGTAAAGCCAACCTTAACGGCGAACTTTACTGGCGAACAATCCTTCTGGCTTAAACATTAAGATCAATACTAAAGCGAACAAGGTATAAACCTTCGCCATAGATCCACTGATAAAAAATTCAAGAATTGATTGCGCTTGAGCGATAGTAAATGCAGATGCAATTGTGCCAAATAAGCTGGCAGCACCACCAAATACAACAACCATAAAGGTATCAACAATATATAAGGATCCCGTAGTTGGACCGGTTGAAGCGATAGTCGTAAATGCAGCACCAGCAATTCCGGCAATGCCACAACCTAATGCAAAGGTATAGCGATCAACTTTTTTAGTATTAATACCAACTGCGCCACTCATGATACGGTTTTGAGTAGTGGCCCTAACGCGCAGTCCCCAACGTGATTTATACATAAGATAATAAACAGTCATGGTAACAACGGCCGTTAATCCTAAAACGAACATGCCATTTAATGGGATGTGAATGGTTTCAGTAGGTTGATATGACCCCAGTAACCAATCAGGTAACGTTGGGCTTACTTCTCGTGCGCCAAATAGCGAACGAAATGACTGTTGCATAATGAGGCTTAAACCCCATGTGGCTAACAAGGTATCTAGTGGTCTGGTATATAGATGCCTGATTAGCAAAAATTCGGCGAAATAGCCCAGTATTCCGGCTACAAAAAATGCCACCACAATGGCAAAAACAAAATAATAAGGCATGAAACTTGGAAAGTAATTTTCTGTGAATGTGGCTAAGAAATAAGTGGTGTAGGCACCAACGGCCATGAACTCACCATGGGCCATGTTAATGACGCCCATTTGGCCAAAAATAATGGCCAGGCCTAAGGCCATAAGCAAAAGAACGCTGAACAAACTAATGCCAGCGAAGCCTTGCATAGCGAATATTGATATCAACTCACTATTTGTATATGCGTCCATTTTTAATCTCCCCAATTAACCAAAAGAAACGATAACTAAGTCGCTGCTATAAAAGCATCTGCGAATTAACTTTTGAAATCACGTTAATCTTTGGGTGAAAGTGTGAACATCCTTGTTCACAGTTTTAATGTTTAAATAACTAAACTAACGACTTACTGGTAACCTTCTGGGAATGGATTTGGCTCGATCAACTCAGAGGTAAATACCACGGTTGCCTGACCATCTTTGTTCCATTTACCAACGCGAGCTTTGCTCCATAAGTGATGATTTTGATGAAGTTTCACATAACCTTCTGGTGCCGTTGTAAGTTCAATGTCGCCTTTTCTAGATTCAGCAACAACCTTATCAACATCAAAAGAACCCGCTCTTTCAACGGCAATCTTCCATAACCAAGGACCTAAATAAGCCGCTTGTGTTACATCGCCCATTACACTGTCTTCACCCCACATTTCTTTAAACGCAGAAACAAATGCTTTGTTATTAGGATTATCTTGACTTTGGAAGTACTTCATTACTGAGTAGAAACCTTCAAGGTTTTCACCACCTATTCCTAAAACTTCATCTTCGGTTACAGAGATAGTTACTAGAGTTTGGTTCTTAGAAGTGATACCAGCGGCTTTAAGTTGCTTAAACCACGCAACGTTACTTCCACCAACTACTGCGGCATAAATTACGTCAGGTTTTTTCAGACGGATTTTATTGATAACCGAACCGAACTGAGTGTTACCCAATGGCTTATACTCTTCACCTACCACTTTGCCGCCTAATACATTTTCGATGTGCTTACGGGCAATTTTCATAGAAGTACGAGGCCAGATATAATCAGAACCAATTAAGTAGAAAGTTTTGGCTTTCTTTTCTTTAGCAACCCAATCTAGGCCCGCAAGTATTTGCTGTGTAGCTTCTTGACCGGTATAGATTACATTTTTAGATTGTTCCAATCCCTCATAAAATGTCGGGTAATAAAGCAGGCCATTTTCTTTTTCAAAAACAGGCAGTACAGCTTTACGTGATGCAGATGTCCATGCACCAAATACAGCGGCTACTTTGTCTCTTACCAACAGCTTTTTACTTTTTTCTGCAAAAGTTGGCCAATCACTCGCGCCATCTTCTTGAATGATTTTAATTTGACGGCCTAAGATGCCACCAGATTCATTAATTTGCTTAATAGCCAGTTTCTCAGCTTCTTGAGCGCCTGTTTCACTGATTGCCATGGTGCCAGTCAATGAATGAAGGATACCCACAGTTACTGTGTCATCGGTTACAGCAAGTCCTGTAGTATTTACGCCCGCTATTGCGGTTAAGCTCATACCAGACAGTAAAATAGCTGCAGGCACTGCCAGCATCCCTTTCACAAAGCGTCTGCGCATGAAGCTGTTCAGAGCAGAATTACTCGTATTTTTCATGATATAACCTCTTTAAGATTTATAAAAAATATAGATTTTTGGACCAAAAAAGTATGTCTAAATTTTGACTTATCTAACATGCGCTAATTGCTCTACCCCGGTACGTCAATTGACGTATAAAAGCTGGCATGGGTTTTGATAGGTATGGATGATATGTAACGGCACTTATTATCGCCAATTGTCGCCAAGCCGTTATATTTGTGGATAGCTAAGAATGAGAGAGCAACATGTATCGGGAACCAGGCGAAATTACAATCGCTGGGTTGCTAACCAAACATTAGAAGATTATGCGTTGCGTTTCACAGCTAAGAGCGCAAGAAAGTGGTCCCTATCTAGTGTGTCGAATACCGCTTTGGGGGCCATATCGTTTCTAGCTCTGGAGGCAATTGGTGGAGTCATTACCCTCCACTATGGGTTTGATAACGCACTTGCCGCCATTCTTGTTGTTTCTTTAATTATCTTTTTAACCGGTTTACCTATTACCTATTACGCATGTAAATACGGGGTAGACATTGACTTACTCAGCCGTGGGGCTGGATTTGGTTATATTGGTTCTACCATTACTTCGTTAATATATGCGTCGTTCACCTTTATCTTTTTTGCCCTTGAAGCCGCTATTATGGCTTCGGCATTAGAACTCTTATTTGATATCCCCCTTAGCATTGGCTACATTCTCAGTTCGTTAATTGTGATTCCATTAGTGACACATGGCATTACCTTTATCACTCGGTTCCAGCTATGGACTCAGCCCATATGGCTAGTTTTGCAATTACTCCCATTTGTATTCATTTTATGGAGCGAATGGTCGACTGTAGGTGAATGGATTGAATACAAAGGAATAGCACCATCTGAGGGCAATGGGTTTAATGTGCTTTTCTTCGGTGCAGCGTCTGGGGTTATATTCTCACTAGTGGCGCAAATTGGAGAGCAAGTTGATGTGTTACGATTTTTGCCAGAAAAGGATAAAAGCAATCGTTGGCGTTGGTGGTCCGCCCTTATAGCAGCCGGCCCAGGATGGATTATTATTGGGGCCATAAAATTATTAGCCGGATCATTCTTAGTGGTATTAGCCCTTAATCACGGGGTATCAGTTGATGTTGCTGATGATCCCATTCAAATGTACTTAATTGCTTTTAGTTATTTAGAGTTCTCCCCTCTGGCCACACTGGCCATCGCTGGCATTTTTGTCATTATTTGCCAGTTAAAAATCAATGTTACCAATGCTTATGCTGGCTCTATCGCTTGGTCAAACTTTTTTTCTCGATTAACCCACAGCCATCCGGGAAGAGTGGTGTGGCTAGTATTTAATGTGGTAATCGCATTACTAGTAATGGAACTGGGTATTTACGACGCTATAGAAAATATATTAGGGGTCTATTCTAACGTTGCAGTGGCCTGGGTAGGAGCATTGGTAGCCGATTTAATAGTTAACAAACCATTGGGGCTGAGCCCAAAACACATTGAATTTAAACGCGCTCACTTATATGACATTAATCCTGTGGGTGTTGGGTCCATGCTAATTGCGTCGGTAATGGGAGTGACGGCCTATTCAGGTGAATTTGGCGAACTTGCACAAGCTATGTCCCCTTATATTGCGTTGATAACGGCTTTCATTTTATCACCTATTATTGCCTTATTAACCAAAGGCCGTTATTACATTGCTCGCCCTAGTTCAATTATTCCCACCAGCAATGGGTTTGCTTGCTGCAAAGTTTGTGAAAATGAGTTTGAAATAGAAGATATGGCTTCATGCCCAGCCTACGGTGGGGCAATATGCTCTCTGTGCTGCTCTTTAGATGCCCGCTGCCATGATCAATGTAAAACAGACGCTAGACTGGGTGATCAATTAGCCCGATTAATGTTTAAAGTGCTGCCCAATAAAATTGTCTCTAAAATGAACGCAAGAATGTTGCATTTTTTGGGGGTATTTACCTTAATTACAGCAATTATAGCAACGTTATTTATGCTGGTTTATTTACAAGGCCCAGAGCTTGACCCAGAAATTAAATTCTTTATTTCGTCTACGCTGATTCAATTATTTTTTATTTTGTCGATTATTATTGGAATTTTCACATGGTTGTTTGTATTGGCAAATGAAAGTAGGCAATTTGCGTTAGCAGAATCTCAGCGGCAAACCGATTTACTATCTAAAGAAATTGGGGCTCATAAAAAAACAGACCACGCTCTTCAACAAGCTAAAGAAACCGCTGATGCGGCTAACCAAGCTAAAAGTCGATACCTTACTGGTATCAGTCATGAGCTAAGAAGCCCATTAAACTCAATGCTGGGATACGCACAGCTATTAGAAAAAGATCAAGGGATAACAGAGGTCCATCGCAGCAAAGCCAAGATTATCAGACGAAGTGGCGATCACCTTGCCGATATAATTGAAGGCTTGCTGGATATTTCTCGAATTGAAGCTGGTCGCATTGAATTTCGACGAGATCAAGTTCCATTGCAAAGCTTGATTGATGAACTGATTGAAATGTTTCGTCTACAAGCTGACGCAAAAAATATTCAGTTTAAATATATCCCGAAAAGTTCTATCCCTGACGTGGTGATTGCTGATGAAAAACATCTTCGCCAAATACTCATTAATTTATTATCTAACGCGGTTAAGTTTACTCAGCAAGGACAGATATCACTAAGTGTAAGTTATCGAAATCAAGTGGCTGTATTTACGATCTCTGATACTGGTGTGGGTATTTCGCCACTTGATGCAGAAAGAGTTTTTGAACCCTTTGAGCGCATCCGATCTTCTGCATTACCTCTCATACAGGGTACGGGTCTTGGCTTAACTATCAGTAAATTATTAACAGAAATTATGGGTGGCGAAATAACCCTCACTAGTGAACTTGGCACAGGCAGCACATTCCGATTAGCACTGATGTTACCCCGAGTTTTTGAGCCCAGTATTCGATTACAGCCAGTTACCAGTATTGAATCATACATAGGCAAAACTAAAACCATAATGGTAGTGGACGATGACGCTGATCATCGGAAACTAATTAATGAAATATTGACCCCATTAGGGTTTATTGTGGTGGAGTCCGCTGATGGTATTATCTGTTGTAATTGGCCTAACCTTCATGAAGTAGACCTCTTCTTATTAGACATATCTATGCCAGAAATGAATGGCTGGACATTGCTTGAAAAATTGCGCGAAGAAGGTATTGGCGTGCCTATTATTATGGTATCGGCTGACGCATACGAGACACCCAGTGATTCTAAAACTGAGAATAATAACGCAAAACTTTATGATGAATACATAACTAAACCAATCCGCGATAGTATTTTATTAGACAAACTAGCCAATGCACTCAGTCTAATTTGGTGCTATGAAGACGCAAGAAAAACCCATTCTAGTCCTAGAGCGAATCACTGGATACCAGAAAAAAGTAAAGATCAAATATTTGAAGGGGTCACTGAAAGTGATTTTCGTGAACTTATTTCAATGGCTGAGATAGGTTTTATTGATGGTATTAATAAAATGATCGTACGTTTAGATCAAGCCGGTAATGCAGATCAATTTGTTGCATTAATTCGTAGTTATTTAGTAAGTTATCAGTTTTCAAAAATAATTAATGTAAGCAATAAAGGGTTATTAAAATGACCAATAATGAAACGAAAGGCATTGTGTTGGTGGTTGATGATTCGGCTGATGCGCTGGGTATGCTGAATGAAGCTTTGGCTAACGAAGGTTATACCGTTTTTGTTGCCATGGACGGTGTTCAGGCATTAGCGGTTGCAGGCCGAATGGCGCCGGATATCGTTTTAATGGACGCCATCATGCCTAATATGGATGGTTTTGAGGCATGCAAGGCACTGAAAAATGACAGTGAGTTGAACGAAGTGCCTGTGATTTTTATGACTGGCCTTAGTGAAAGTGAAAATGTTATTAAAGGATTTGAGGCTGGCGGTGTTGATTATATTAATAAACCAGTAAAACTAGAAGAACTATTAGCAAGAGTAAAAGTACATCTAAGTAACTCGCGCATGACGCGGAGTGCAAGAGTGGCTTTAGACGAAGTAGGTCAACTGACATTTGCCTGCGATATTAACGGTGAAATGGTTTGGTCAACCGCCCATGTGAGGCAATTACTTTCTTCTGTTCAAAGTGACCAAACGTGGTTATCGCTGCAGTTTCCAGAACAAATAAAAACATGGCTATCCCATGACCCAGAAAAACACAGCTTGATACAATTAAAAGGCCGTGATAAAAAACTGCAAGTGAAATTTTTGGGCCGGGTTTCCCCTGGGGAATACTTACTAAGGCTGATTGATGATAATGAGCTAGTGGCACGTTCAGCTTTAAAAGTACGCTTTGAGTTAACTGAAAGAGAAGCTGAGGTATTGTTTTGGTTGTCTCGCGGTAAAACCAATCGTGAGATAGGTCAGATACTCACCATGAGTCCGCGAACTGTTAACAAACATCTAGAGCCTGTATTTAGAAAACTATCCGTAGAAAACAGAACCACTGCCGTTTCAGTTTGCTTGCAATATATTAGTCACGGATAACCCCCTACCGTATTCTAGACTGGTTTGTTAACCAATTTTTTATGGGTTAATAATTGTTTCCATATATCCACGGCTTCTGGCACGCTTGCTTGAACATTTTTGAATCCACAGGTTTCAAAAACCTTCCACATACTAATCACTTTATTATCTTTTAACGCAGCATTTCTAACATGAGCAACGGCGTGCAATGTACCATTTGAAGTGACTCGATGCTCCACATAAAAATACTTTTCGTCCCAACCTAAAATCTGACTACTTATACAAAATCTAGCAAACGGTGGAATTTCTTTTACATATGTAATCTCTTGTGCATTGATCACAAATTTCCACTTATGCTTTAGAATTAATTTGCCCATGCCTAAATTAAACATAAGATCTAAGCGAGCCAGATCCATTAACGCAAAGTAGCGAGAACTGGTTAAATGAAAATTAAAATCGCAGTCATGTAACCAAGCTCTAAAAAAAACGAACTGTGGCGTTAAAGGATCTGCAGCTGGCTTGCTCCATAACTGTCTGAGCAAAATTGCGAGCATGCGCATGTATAAAGTCATTTAATTGCTCAGTCTTATTTTTTTATATCTTTCGGTTTTTGTTCATTTTTCCGCATTAAGCCTTCTTGCGCCACACTTACCATTAGCTGGCCATCACTGTGATAAATATGACCAAAGTTCAATCCCCGTCCACCACTGGCTACTGGACTTTGCATGCTGTAAAGCATCCAGCTGTCTAAACGGGGTTTATGATGAAACCAAATAGCATGGTCTAGGCTGGCCATTTGTATGTTACTAGTAAACGGCGAAAGTCCATGAGGGTTCAAAGAAGTGCCTAATAAATGAAAGTCTGAACTGTATGCCAATACCGCATACTGCAATGCTATATCCAGCTCACTCCAATCGTCAATTGTGCGGTACCAAGTATCTTTTTGAGGTTTGCGTATGTCGGGTTTGAATGGATTAAATGGCTCAACAGCACGATGCTCCATCGGCTTATCTTCAGTGAATTTTTCACGCATTTTTTCTGGAATCATTTCTTTAAAACTGCGGGCAATCTCTAATTGGCTCATTAACCCTTCTGGGCCTTTTACATCAGGCATGGTTGTTTGATGTTCGAGACCCTCCTCAGGCTTTTGCATGCTCGTATTTTGAGTAAGAATGATTTTACCATCTTGTATAGCATCGACTCTTAACGAGGCAAAACTGCGACCTTCTCGCAATATCTCAACCTTATAATCCACATGTCCTAGTGATTTACCCGGTAATAAAAAATAAGCATGCATAGAATGAGGGACAAAACCTTCAGGTGCAGCCTGAATAGCCGCATTTAATGACTGGCCTAATATTTGACCGCCAAATAAGTTACGAAAGCCTAAATCTTCGCAATCTCCTCTGTATAAGGACGTTGCAGGGCCTTTGTGTAGTAATTCAACACTAAGAAGTTCGATTAACGATTGAGTGACCGGATCCATAATACCGCCTTGTTTGGGTCGCTTTGACCCTGTATTCAAACAGATGTTTTAAAATTGGGCAATTACTCTGACCGTTTTATCACAATTATATCTCACAAGCTTTGCCTAGCCAGCTGCCATTCTCTATAATGCGCGCAATTTCTATTACCCTATTTCTAGCAGGATAACATTCAATGCATAATGTTCAGGTTGATCAATATGACGCCTTGTTGGCTGAAAAACGGCAACGCATTGAAGAGCAATTTGCTCCATTATCCATTCCAGCTATGGAGGTATTTGCCAGTGAACCGCTGCATTTTCGCCAACGTGCCGAATTTCGTATTTGGCACGAAGATGAGCGCTGTTTTCATGCTATGTTTGAACCTGGCACAAAAACCAACCCCATTGAAATTATTGACTTTCCAATTGCTAGTAAGCAAATTAACGACTTAATCCCCAAGATTGCTGAAGCTTTAAATGCACAACCGGTCTTAAAGAACCGCTTATTCCAACTTGAATACTTAAATACCCTTTCAGGTGAAATGCTGGTGACGCTGATTTATCACCGTCAATTAGATGAAGAATGGATTGCAGCCGCGACAAAGTTAAAAAATGAACTGGGAATTTACATTATTGGTCGCGCTCGCAAAATGCGCATTTTACTCGATCAAGAATATGTCACTGAAGAACTAACCGTAGATGGCAAGCAACTTAAATACAAACAAATAGAAGCCAGCTTTACTCAGCCAAATGCCAAAATAAGTGAAAAAATGCTGAGCTGGGCCAGAAGCTGTACTAAAAACAGTCAGGATCATGACTTACTTGAGTTGTACTGCGGTAATGGTAACTTCTCATTAGCCATGGCCGATCAATTTCGCAGTGTATTTGCCACTGAAATCAGCAAAACATCCGTTCATGCCGCCAATGATGGCATGGCACTTAACGGCATTACCAATGTTAAATTTGCTCGTGTCAGCGCTGAAGAATTTACTGAACATATGAAAGGCACTCATTTACGCCGTCGGTTGAAAGATATGGGATTAGAAAGTGCAGACTTTGGCACTGTTTTAGTAGACCCGCCTCGTTCTGGTTTAGACGAAGAAAGCTGCAAAATGATTAGCCAATACGCAAAAATTGTTTATGTATCGTGCAATCCAGACACACTAGAAATGAACTTGAAACAGTTGAGTGAAACTCATACGATTGAAAGGTTTGCGCTGTTTGATCAATTTCCTTATACACATCATGTGGAATGTGGCGCTTTTTTAGTGGCCAAGTAGCCTCGTTTGGCGCTGGCAAGTAAGACGAGAGCTGTTAAGCCTCAAATTAAAGTCACTTGCTAGTGTCGTTTTTACTTAAATAGCCTAAGTTCTCAAAAAGAATAAACACCAATATTAGCTCAGTGTTTCTTTTTGTCTTTTTTGCGTTTTTTAGCTTTTAAAAAGTCTTTTATTGGTGTCAATTTAGTGGGTAATGCCCTCTCGAATTGCTCAGCCATACTCGCCAGTTTTTCTTCTTTATGGGTAAGTTTTTTTTCTTTTCTGGCTTCGTCTAACGAAACGACCTTTTTAGTTGTCATGTTTAAACCTATTTAAGTGCTCACCTTTAGATCTCAATATCATACCTTGATATTCAGAATCTAAAAGTGAATAAGTCGCATAGAAAGTAACAATCCAAACTTTACACTGCAATTAGCATAGTTTTAGTGAGATTCGGCTACAGCAGACAAAGACACAGTACCGCTTTTATATTGCTATATATCATGTAAATCGGATAATGCGCTTCATGACTGCATTGACCAACAAATCAGCCCTTCCTATTGAGGCTGTGCTTCCTGAATTACATAGTGCCCTAGAGACTCATA
>JBLHVV010000020.1:0-36973 GCA_047628755.1 Crocinitomicaceae bacterium
AATGCAGCATCTTTCAATCTAGTGGAGTTATTGTAGCGATCTGCTACAATAACTGAAATGCAGTTAATAGGTGATACCATGGCAAAGTCTGATTCTCCCGTTAGAATTGAGAAAAGCTTAATGAGTGATGCTGGGCTAGTAGGTAAAATGATGCGTCGCAGCGCCGTGCAGCAGCTTGAATATTGGGCCAGCATTGGTCAAAAAGTAGAGGGCATATTGACCCCTAGTGACATTTTAGAAGTCCATTCAGGAATGTCTGTTATCAAGGTTGACCCGGTAAAAACCAAACCTATTGATATTGACAGTGTGTTCCAGTCCATAGAAATAGACAGAGCAGCGGGCACTTTAACAAAGGCTGTAGCAAACCCAGATTCAATTAAGTACCAGGCATCTTCAACAGTCCCTGGTTACTTAGATGCGATTATGCCTGACGGCAGCAGGCAAGTAGGGATGTTTACCGATGGCGAGTTTATGCCTTTACAAGATAAATCGGCTTAATGGCCAAACCTCAACTATGGATGCTGGTGGGAGCTAATGGTTCTGGCAAATCAACCTTCTACATGAAGTATCTTAAGGGTCTGGGCTTACCTTTTATAAATGCTGACCTAATTGAAAAAGATTTCTTTCCCAACGAGAATCAATCCAAGAACCAATCCAAGCACCAATCTAAGAACCAATCTAATAGTTATCAAGCGGCCAGAGTTGCTGAGAAAATCCGCTTTGAACAGCTGGAGCAGGCAAACAGCTTTTGTTTTGAAACTGTATTCTCCCATCCTTCAAAAATAGACTTTATTGGTAAAGCTAAGGCTTTAGGTTATGAAATTGTGATGGTATTCATGCACCTTAACGACCCGGGCTTAAACAAGGCTCGTGTATCTCATAGAGTGAGTCAAATGGGCCATGATGTGCCAGAGGATAAGATTGAGAGCAGAATTCCTAGAGTTTTAAATAATGTAAGGCTGGCAATTCCTCTCTGCGATCAGGTACGCGTTCTGGATAACTCCAGTTATGAAAATCCATTCAGGACTATTGCAGTCGTAAAGGACAATACAACCTTTCATTGTGAGTCCCCATGCCCAGAATGGCTTTTAGAAATATTACCTAAATAATGCAATTTAGTTAGCAGGCACAAAAAACCGCTTTATTAAGCGGCTTTTTTGTCTGCACATACCAAAGTTTGGTAGCACTTTACAAAGTCTTCTATGGAGCCTTGAGGGCGGCTATGGAAGTGACGTCTCCAGTATTTAGCAATTCCCTTTAAGTCTGTGCTATCGGGCAGCGGTCGACCCTTGCGCTTGTATATCATCCAAGCTATAGCGGTGTTGTAGCTTAAATTTGTGGCTAGCTCGGCGTGTGGGTGGGACAAAAACTCACGCTGACTGGCTAGACCTCTTATTTTACTGGCCAGATCTGGGTCCTTAGCCAAGTAGTGATCCCAAATTCGTTGGTGGCTTTGTGGGCTGATTTGAAACACTCCCAAGCGTTTTCTATCACCTTTTAAGCGAAACCCCATTCCCGATTCCATAGCCGCAGTTGCCACTAACAATGCTTCAGCATTATCTGAAAATTCACCCAAATATTGTAATGTTGGGCGTATGACTAAATGTTGTAGTTCGCTGGGACAAATGCCCATGTTAATTTCCTTGGTAGCCACTTTTGCATTGGGCTGTCTTCAAATGTTTTGACTGACTGTTAATTAATCTATTTGTCGTAGACAATATGACTGTAGCTAAACAATCCAAACAGTCCAGAAAAAATCAAAAAAATACTTGCAATTCAGTTTTATTAATAGATATAAGCACTTAGATTTGTCTGTATGGTCAGATTTATCATTTAACACGCATTTACAATGGCTGTGTTATTTGCTTTTTTTAAGGCTGGAATGACTTTTGTTTGGTTCTAAGCCCGCTAATAGAGAGATACCATCAATATCAATTAACGATACCTCTTTGCCTTCATTAGAAATCAGTTGGTTGTTTTGTAATCGGGTGAAAATACGACTAACAGTTTCTACTGCAAGTCCTAGATAGTTACCAATATCAATGCGAGACATGGGTAAGCGGAACGATTTTGGAGAAAACCCTCTGCGCTCATAGCGGCTACTAAGTTCTAGTAAAAAGTATGCAAGCCTTTCATCAGCACTTTTTTTAGATAATTGCATCATCATCTGCTGATTTTGGCGTATTTCGCAGCCCATGTTGCTCATGATTTGCTTGCGTAAGCTCGGTAGTTGGTTACACAAGTTTTCTAGTTGGTCAATTGGCAGTTCACAAACCGCAGTAGTTTCCAGCGCTTTTGCACTAAGTGGGTAAACGTCTTGGCTATAGCCTGATAAGCCAACTAACTCGCTAGCAAGGTTAAAGCCGGTAATTTGCTCTTCACCAGACTGTGCAACGGTATAGGTTTTAATTGACCCAGTTCTAATTGCAAAAACAGCATTAAATGGTTCCCCTTGATTAAAAAGGAATTCGCCTTTTTGCATTGGGCGACCACGCTTAATGACGCTATCTAACGAATCTAGGTCACTTTTATCCAGCGCGATGGGCAGACATAAAGAGGTTAGGCTACAGGTGCTGCAGTGAGTTTTGATTGCATTGCTAGAGCTAATTAATTTAGTAACCTTTGGTGCACCTGACATGGGCTTTCCTTTACCGCTAAAAATGTACAAACTGATTAATCGGTCAAATTACTGAGTGATGGTGTTAAAAACGCCTATTTAAGTCAAGAGAAACCTAATTTATCACTACCCAAGGAGCAACCACGGTCCATACTCCAAACCCTATTATTCCCATTGCCATTAAGCTGCGAACAGCAATGTGCTGTTTGAAATGGTTTAATTTTTCAGTAAATATTGAAAGGGTGAGTAGCGCGGGTAAATTTCCTAAACCAAAAAACACCATTAAAGCGGCGCTTTGTGCCGGGTCAGCAGAAACCACGGCCCAACTTAGGGTACTGTAAACTAAGCCGCAGGGTAGGAATCCCCATATAGCGCCTAATTTTAACCCCTGGCTTATTTTACTTACAGGCAGAAGTCCTTTAGTTAAAGGCTGCATTCTTTGCCAAATTCCCGCCCCAGCTCGCTCTAGCCAACTAAGAGACTGAGTTAACCCGAACAGGTAAATACCCATAAGAATTAACATAATGCCAGATAGTGAGCGTAAAATTAAGCCTGTATTGGTATGGGTAGATGACATCCATAAGCCAGCCAAGCCAGCAATAAGACCTAATATGCCGTAGGTGGTAATGCGGCCGACATGATAGCTAAGTTGTAATACTGTGGGGTTGATGGGTTTAGGAAAAATCTGACTAGTAGACCCCTTGGACTTTGAACTTAGGGATAGGGCGCCAATAATTCCTCCGCACATTCCCATACAGTGAATGCTGCCCATAAAGCCCAAAAGAAAGGCCGTTAAAAGAGAGAGTGGTTCGTTCATTATTTAGAGTCTGTGTCTGCTGTTTTAGTAGTATCTTCACTTAGCGAACTTTTATCTTTCTCTTTGGCCTCTGGGATGCTGTCGTCATCATCAAATAAAATACGATGGGCAGGACTATCTAAATCGTCAAATTGTCCTTTTTTACTGGCCCAAAAAAATAATATAGCTCCTCCAGTTATGAACAAAAGGGTAATTGGAATAGTAATAAAAATGATTTCCACGATGCAACCTATATAATTTAAAGTTAGCTTATTTTGAAATCTGGAAGGTTGTTTAATCTCAGTGCGTTAAAGACCACAACCAGTGAGCTAAGAGACATACCTATGGCAGCTGCCCAAGGAGGTAATAACCCAAGCGCGGCTAGAGGCAGAACACTACTATTGTATAACAACGACCATATTAAATTCTGTTTAATTATCTTAGATGTGCGTTTAGCTTGCATTATTAATTGTGGTAAGCGCTGTAATTGATTGCCTACTAGAATCACATCGGCGTGAGTTTTAGCCAAATCACTGGCGCTACCAACGGCAATAGAGATAGGGGCTTTTGCCAGTACAGGGACATCGTTAATGCCATCGCCTACCATAATGCTCATATCAATATCATCAAGTGACGATAAATAATCTAGCTTACCTTCGGGAGTAATACTGCCTTGTGCTTTAGTTATTCCCACGGCTTTAGCCACTAGTCCCACTTGATGGCTTTGATCGCCACTTAGCATTTCAGTGGTGAGCCCCATATTATTAAGTAGCGTGCATGACTCTTTAGCGTTAGGGCGGATTTGGTCACTTAACAAAAACCATGCAATGGGGTGTTGTTCGTTCGCTAATAGAATCCAATGACCACTGTCTGGTTTATCTATTCTTAAATTATTGACGGTAGGATTAGCATAATCAAAATTACCTAATCGATAAGTAATATGTTCAATCTGGCCTGATAAGCCCTGGCCAGGTTCCACCATAATCTCTTGTGCTGGGGATAAAATGATATTGTTAGCAATGTTACTTTGAACGTGAGTTTTAAAAGCAGACGCGATAGGGTGCTGGCTATGGGCTTCTAACCGGCAGGCAATGTTTAAGGCATCTTGCTCTGTGCCATTTAACAGCTTTATTTTTTCAATAGAGAGTTTCCCCAGCGTTAGGGTGCCAGTTTTATCAAAAATTATTCGTCGACTTTTCACTAAATTTTCTAGTACATGTCCTCTGGTAATTAACACGCCTGCTTTGCGCAATGCGCCGGAAGCTGCGGTTAATGCAGTAGGCGTTGCCAGCGATAACGCACAGGGGCAAGTAGCGACTAGAACAGATAAGGTAATCCAAAAGGCTTTGTCACTATCAATGAAATACCAAGTGGTAAATACAACCACCGAAACGACCAATACAGCTGCTACAAAGTATTGAGCAATTACATCAGCGAGCATGGCAATTTTAGGTTTTTCGTTAGCGGCTCTATCAAGTAGCGACATGACTGTGGACAGTTGGGTTTCGCTACCTAAAGCGGTAATGCGCATTTCAAATGGACTTTCTACATTTAGGCTACCACTTATTACATTATCACCCTTTATCTTGGATACTGGAATAAATTCACCAGTAATAATCGATTCATCAATACTGGTGCGGCCAGATATAATAACGCCATCAGCAGTAATAGTAGTGCCTGGTAAAACTCTGATCAGATCATTTATTACTAGCTGTGAAACCGGGATCACGGCCTCTAATTTAGTAACAGGGTCTATGCGAGTACAAGAGCGTGGCAATAGCGTGTCTAGATTATTGCCAGCTTCGCCAAATCGCATCCGAGTGCGGGCTTCTAAAAACCGTCCAATTAATAAAAAGAAAGTAAACATGCATACGCTGTCAAAATACACTTCTTCGCCACCAGTAAAGGTCGACCAAGTACTGGCTAAGTAAGCACCACCAATTGCAATTGAAACAGGTACATCCATGGTTAAATGTCGAGTTTTAATATCTCGTATAAACGCCACAAAAAATGGACGGGCGCTGAACAGAATAACAGGTGTGGTTATTGCCAAGCTGGCATAGCGAAAGTACGTTTCAAATTTTTCAAAAGTACCAGCCCAATCACCCACATATAAAGGCAGGGCAAACATCATAGCTTGGACAGTACCAAACGCAGCTAGCATCAATCTGCGGGTGGCAAGCCGTTGCTCTTCTTCTAAGTGTTGCTGAGCTTTGTCTGGGGTATAAGGATGAGCTTTAAAACCAATTTGATAGATTCGCGAGATAACTTTACTTAACGGGGTTTTACTTTGATCCCAAGTTAAATAAAGCCGGTGTTGACTCAAATTTAAATTCACCGAATCAATGCCTTCATATTGCTTTATTTCTTTTTCGATTAACCAGCCACAAGCCGCACACGTTATTCCGTCAATAATGAGAGAAAGGTTATAGTGGTTTTGGTTAGCCGTAGACTCGGCGATATCGTCTAAAACCACCGGATTGTCGTATAACGAAAGTTCGTTAGATATAAAGTTTGGTAATTCTTCTGGGGTAAATTCAGGTGTTTCGCTGGCGTCTGTGCGGTATTTGTAAAAAGATTCACTACCACTGTTTATAATGGCACTGGCCACAGCTTCACATCCTACGCAACATAAGTCTCTTGGTTGTCCAAGAATAGTTAGTTGAATGTTTACGTTGCCAGGAACAACTTGTTCACAGTGGTAGCAGGATTTCATCAAATTTAAAGTTCTTCAATGCGACCTTGTGTAACAGTCATGTTTTTTCTAACTCGCCATTCCTGTTCAATAGATTCAACCATTAGATAAAATCGACTGTCTTCAAAGGATTCAATAAAACCAATATAATCACCGTTTTCAGAAACTTGTAAAAACGCATCACGATCTCGATCTTCTAATGTTGGATGGCTCAGTTTTAATAAAAGTGTATTGGGCGGAGTTTGACGGCTGCCTAATAATTTTATGATTGCCGTATTATCTTTTATTAACAAAGATAACTTAATGTCTAAAGTATCGGCTTTTTTGTCCCATAGCATTTCTTGGTTAATGGCTAGGCCATCTTTGTAATAGTTATCTCTTACTAACGTATCTTTAGTGCTAACGGCTAAATAAAAAAAGAAAGATCCCATAATAACAGAGCTTAATGGAATACAAACTAGCATCCAAAAGTAGGGTTCTTTGTACCAAATAGGTTTATCAGTTTGTTCAGGTTGCATAGTTATCACATCAAAAATAATAGGGTGATTAACGCACCGTATTGATACGGCAGAAAGTATCACATCCTAGCATTTTTGGCTTTAAATACTAGGATATAGCGTGTTTACAGTGAAAATTATTGTCCCGCTGGTCCAATGAATCGACTTTCTTCAGATGCTTCTAAACCATCTTCACGAGTAATAATAAACATAATATCTGTACGGGATTTTTTAAGCTCCCATGGAATTGTCTTAACACTTATTGGCAGGGCGCCTACTTCACCTTCTTTTAAATTAATACTCAATTTTCCCTCTAGCTCTGCGCCCTCTAAGCCTTCGACTCTAATTGTAAAGCTATGCGGATGCTGAGCCATGTTCATAATTTTTGCTTGGTAGGTGTTTCGAATACGTCCGTCACTTGTATTGCTATATAAAGACCCTCGATCTCTAAGGACATCCAGTTGCAATGGCTGTCTTTCAAATATGGCATAGGCAAATAAACCTATCATGAGCGATAGCACTACAGCATAACCAATTAGTTTTGGGCGCAATATATGAACAGGGTTACCTTCTAAAGCATGTTCATTGGTGTAGCTTATTAGACCTTTAGGATATTCCATTTTATCCATAATCTCATCACAGGCATCTATGCACAAAGCACAGCTTATGCATTGATACTGCAGGCCTTCTCGTATGTCTATGCCAACTGGACAAACTTGTACACATAAATTGCAGTCGACACAGTCACCAATGTTTTCTTCTACTGGATCGACATCTTTGTTACGCCCACCTCTTCCTGTGCCACGTTCTCCACGGCGTTCATCGTAAGAAACAATCAAGGTATCTTGATCAAACATCACAGCTTGAAATCGAGCGTATGGGCACATGTGTAAGCAAACTTTTTCTCGTAAAAAACCTGCGTTACCATAAGTTGCTAAAGTGAAAAATAATATCCAGAAAGTGGACCAGCTGTTCTCTAAGCTTAGCGTTATTAAGTCAGGCACCAGTTCTCTTACTGGATAAAAATACCCTACAAAACCAATGGCGGTGGCGACAGATATTAATAACCATATGGAGTGTTTACTGGTCTTTTGTAATAATTTCCCCCCAGACATGGGGGCTTCGTCTAGCTTGATTCGTTTATTGCGGCTGCCTTCTATTTTTTCTTCCACCCACATAAAAATGAATGTCCAGGCGGTTTGAGGGCAGCTGTAACCACACCATACTCGACCGGCAAGGGTAGTAACGGTGAAAAGCGCAAATGCAGATATTATTAACAAAACGGCCAATAATGCAAAATCTTGGGGCCAGAAGGTGATACCCCAAATATGAAACTGTCGAGTGGGCAGGTCAAACCAAACAGCTTGGCGACCAGCCACATTGATCCAAGGAGTAACAAAATACCCAATCATTAAAGCCCACAAAGAAAGCGTTCGTAAGCGATTGTATATACCGTCTATGGCGCGAACATATAGCTTGTCACTGTTTTTTGCAGCTACACCCTCGTACTTGCCTTTAATACTTCCAGGGGTGACATCGAATACAGGTATTTTTTCGCTCATGCTATTTGTGTACCTTTCGTTGTTCGAAAGTCGTTAGCTAAACTTTTATCAAAATTGTATGTATATATTTTAGATTAAAATAGGGGCTTAGTTAATGAACAGCTAAGTACGCTGTTACTTTTTTATTATGATGGCCAGCTAACGATTTACAGGTTTGAGTTTAATGTTTCCAGTTTAGGATATTAGCAATAACTAATAAATATCAAAAAAGCGGCTAAAAGCCGCTCTTTCAACATTTATTGAGGTAGCTCAATAAATAGGTCAATAATTATTCTTTAGATAAAGAATATACATAACCCGATAAAACGTGGATCTTATCTTCGCCTAATATCTCATCCCAAGCAGGCATAACAGCCGCACGACCATGAAGAATAGTGAACTCAATTTGCTTCTGCGCGCCTCCGTATAACCAAATATTGTCAGTTAAATTAGGTGCGCCAATAGCTTGCATTCCTTTGCCATTGCCACCGTGACATGCCGCACAAGCTTGGGCGAACAAAGGTTTACCTTTTCCTGCATCTCCAGAGCCTTCACGACCAGACATAGTAAGTACGTAAGAAGCAATGTCTGTTCGATCAATAGCAGTCAAATCAGGTTTTAAACCATTTGCAGGCATGGCACCGTTGCGGCCATTTGTTAAGGTGTATTTTATGGCTGCAGGGCTGCCGCCATAAAGCCAATCTTTGTCGGTTAAGTTAGGAAAACCAATAGAACCGGCTGCAGTAGAGCCATGGCAAACTGAACAATTTGAAGCATAAATCCGTTGACCTGTCGCTAATGCTTCATCATTTACAGCCAGCTCTTCAACTGTCATTGCGTTGAGCTTGGCGTAGTAGGGCGCGTATTTTTCTTCAGCTTGAGCCACTTCGTTGTCCCACTGTTCATGGGAGCTCCAATCGCTAAAACCCGTCCAGCCGCCTACGCCATAGACCAGTAAATAACCAAAGCCGTAGATGATAGTTGACCAGAAAAACCATTTCCACCAACTTGGAAGAGGGTTGTCTAACTCTTCTATACCATCGAATGAGTGGCCCGTGGTTTGATCTGTTTCTTCGTCGTATTTTTGGCCTCGAGTGGTAATTGTAAGCAATATACCGCATGAGATCATTGTCCCAATCACAATGGCGGTAACCCAGAAGTGCCAAAATGTTGTTAGTTCAGTCATCTTTTTTCTTCTCCGAAGCTGATGAGCGCTGTGCGATATCATCATCGCTAAAAATCATGTCGCCATCATCTTTGAAACGACCCTTTCGCCTAGTGCTATAAGCCCAGGCGATGACTCCTAAAAAGGCGATCAAGGCAAATACTGTACCCAAACCGCGCACGTCATTAATATCCATTTTGCTTATCGCTTATTAGTAATAACGGTGCCTAGTTGTTGCAGGTAAGCAACAAGGGCATCAATTTCACGAACTCCGTCGGTGTCTGCTTTAGCACTCGCTATCTGTTCGTCAGTGTAAGGCACGCCCACAGAGCGCAGAGCTTTCATTTTCTTGGGAGTATCACGTCCATCAACTTTGTCATCAAACAGCCAAGGGAAGGCAGGCATGTTAGATGCTGGTATTAGGTCGCGAGGATTATACAAGTGAGCACGGTGCCAATCATCGGAGTAGCGCTGACCCACTCGGGCTAGATCGGGACCAGTTCGCTTAGAACCCCAAAGGAAGGGATGCTCGTAAACATGTTCACCCGCCAATGAATAATGACCGTAGCGCTCTGTTTCAGCACGAAATGGACGAATCATTTGTGTGTGACAAACGTGACAACCTTCACGGATATATATATCGCGACCTTCAAGTTCGAGTGCGACCAAGGGCTTTAGCCCTTCGATTGGTTCCGTTGTTGATTTTAGGAAGAACAACGGAACGATTTCAGCTAATGCCCCCCAGCTGATGGCTATTACAATTAATACAACCAGCAGTGGGAGGTTTTTTTCAACTATATCGTGTTTCATTTACCTCTCCTTTAAGCTTGAGCTAATTTTGCTTGAGCTGCATCGTCAGCTTGTGCGCCGCGAACAGTTTTAAATACATTGTATGCCATTACCAGCATGCCTGATAAGAATATAGCACCGCCCAGTGCTCGGATCGCATAGCCAGGGTAAGACGCTTCCAGTGCCTCTACAAAGCTGTAGACCAGAGTTCCATCAGTATTAACAGCGCGCCACATTAGACCTTGTGTGATGCCGTTTACCCACATTGCTGCGATGTAAAGAACGGTACCAACGGTAGACAACCAAAAGTGAACATTAATCAAATCAGTTGAGTACATTTCACCTTGTTTTTTACCAAAAACAACGGGAATCATGTTGTACATAGCGCCAATTGTCACCATGGCAACCCAACCTAACGCCCCAGAGTGAACGTGGCCTATGGTCCAGTCTGTATTATGAGACAGAGCATTTACCGTTTTAATTGCCATCATTGGGCCTTCAAACGTAGACATGCCGTAAAAAGATAATGAGACCACTAAGAAACGTAAAATAGGGTCGGTACGCAGTTTATGCCAAGCACCAGACAGCGTCATCATGCCGTTAATCATGCCACCCCAAGAGGGCGCTAGTAAGATCAGAGACATCACCATTCCAGCTGTCTGAGCCCAATCTGGCAAGGCTGAATAATGAAGATGGTGAGCACCCGCCCACACATATATCGATATCAATGACCAAAAGTGAACGATTGATAAACGATAAGAGTAAATCGGACGTTCAGCTTGCTTAGGAACAAAGTAGTACATAATGCCTAAGAAGCCGGCTGTTAAGAAAAACCCAACTGCATTATGGCCATACCACCATTGGATCATGGCATCTATCGTACCTGCGAAAATCGAATACGACTTAAACATAGACACGGGTACTGCCAGGCTATTAACAACGTGCAAAATAGCAATAGTAATAATGAAGGCCCCAAAGAACCAGTTAGCAACGTATATGTGTGGTTGAGATCGTTTAGCAATGGTGCCAAAGAACACAATCGCAAAACTTATCCATACGACAGTGATTAATATGTCAATAGGCCATTCAAGTTCTGCATACTCTTTAGTAGAAGTTAAACCTAAAGGTAAGGTAATGGCAGCGGCAACGATAACAGCTTGCCAACCCCAAAAGGTAAACATGGCTAAGGAGTCAGAGAAAATTCGAGTTTGACAGGTGCGTTGCACAACATAATAAGAGGTAGCAAATAGGGCGCAGCCGCCGAATGCGAAAATTACCGCATTTGTATGTAATGGACGTAAGCGAGAGAACGTTAAGTATCGAATATCAAAATTCAGCTCAGGCCATACAAGTTGAGACGCAAGTAGTACGCCAATAGACATACCAAATATGCCCCAGACTACAGTCATAATGGCAAAGTATTTTACCACCTTGTAGTTATAGGTAGGTTGCTCAGTAGCAGTGCTCATGTTACAGGTTCCATTCGCAGCAAGTTAAAAAATCGGCGCAATTATCATGAAAGGCGAGTGTAATTGCAATCAAAAGCACTGATACACATCAACCTTTTTTCATACTTAACAGGAAGTTAGGCATATTTATCTGATTTACAGTGATAAATCAGAATTGCTTTCATTCTAAGCCAAATATATTTGCTTGTAATAGTGATACGCTATTTGTGAATATCTGGATGTTAAAAATCACTTAAAAGGACTTATAAAGGAGTAATTTAATTAGATCAGATATGATCTTAAGTTTAGCACTTTTTACACATATATGACCCATGAATGTTCGACTGGTTTTTTCTGTGGGTACAAGTAAACTAGCGCCGCTTAAATAACCAGATATGCAGCGTAAAAATAACGAGATATGAAATGGAAATTGTGATTGATGGGCCAGAAAACGGTCCTTTGTGTATTTTTGCTCATGGTGCCGGCGCTCCAATGGACAGCGATTTTATTAATTCAGTTACTTCTGGCTTAGTGGCTCTTGGAATACAGGTTGCAAGATTTGAATTCCCATACATGCAAGAGCGCCGTTTAACAGGTAGAAAACGTCCACCAAATCGTGCACCTGAATTGCTAAATAGTTTTGAGCAAGTAGTTAATAAATTAGCCGTGCCATGTGTGCTGATTGGTAAGTCTATGGGCGGACGAATGGCTTCTATGTTAGCGTCAAGCTTCGAACAAGAAGGTAATGTTAACGCCTATATCCATGGTGTTTGTGTACTGGGCTATCCATTTCACCCGCAAGGTAAGCCTGAAAAATTACGAATCGATCATTTATCAGATTTAGAAATGCCCATGTCGATTATCCAAGGCGAAAGAGATGCCTTGGGAAGCCGTGCAGAAATAGAGCTGTTATTTGCAGAACAAAAAATACCCACTTCGTTATCAATGCTTTGGTTAGAAGATGGTGATCACGATTTAAAGCCCAGAAAAAAAAGTGGTTTCACACATGATCAACACATAAGTGAGGCTATAGAATACACGGCTTCGTTTATTAAATTTTGCTTGTCTGATCGTAAAATGAACATCAAGTAAAAAGATTAAATTTTAAGCTTGTTATTTAATACAGGCATGAATGAACACTGGATATAGATATTAATATGGCAATGACCCAATTAGTTTTACTCTGCCGTCAAGGCTTTGAAGCAGAAACGGCTGCAGAGATTCAAGACGTAGCTAGCGACGCAGGTTGCTTTGGCTACTGTAAGACAAAAGCAGATCAAGGCTGGGTAAGTTATGTGGCCGAAGATCATCAGCTAAAGCAGATTATAGAGCACGTAAATTTTAGAAGTATTATTTTTGCCCGCCAATGGTTTATTACAGGAGATTTGGTCGAACTTGACCCTGCTGATCGTGTGGCCGATGTGCTTAACAATTTAGACGGCATTCCTCATTGCGGTGAATTAGAAATTGTTCATGTGGATACCAACGAAGCTAAAGAGCTGAGTCGTTTATGCCGAAGCCTAACAGCGCCGTTAGCTGCTACTTTGCGGAAACAAAATAAGCTGTCAGCAAAACGTAATAGCAAAATACCTAGAATGATGATTTTAATGTTGGACGGCCATCAAGCACTGATCGGCTATCATTTTACCAATAATGCTTGTAAGTGGCCTGATGGCATTTTACATTTAAAATCCCCTAAAGACGCGCCAAGCCGTTCAACCTTGAAATTAGAAGAAGCATGGCATTGGTTTATACCAAAGCGTCAATGGGGGGAGCGACTTTCTGCTGGTATGCGTGCGGTGGATCTGGGAGCTGCACCAGGGGGCTGGACTTGGCAGTTGGTTAAACGAAACATGATGGTTGATTCGGTTGATAATGGTCCAATGAAAGGGGACTTAATGGAAACTGGGCAGGTGACACACCATACCACCGATGGTTTTAGATTCTCACCCAGCAAAAAGGTCCATTGGATGGTTTGTGATATGGCAGAGAGCCCGCAAAAAGTGGCCGAGCGTATGGCCCATTGGTTGGTCAATGATTGGTGTGCCGAGTCGGTGTTTAACTTAAAGTTACCAATGAAAAAGCGTTATGCCGAAGTTTCCACGTGCTTTGAATTAATGCAAGCTAAGTTTTCAGCCGCTGGTATTGATGTAGAAATGGCAGGTAAGCATCTTTATCATGATAGGGAAGAGATAACGGTCCATCTAAGGCGCAAGTATTAATTTCTATTGATCCAATCATTAGATATTAAATTCTTCAATTTAATCAATAATCTATAAAAATATTATTAATATTGATTCAATGTGTCAATTGTCACATTGAATCAATAGCTTGATACTTTCGGTCAAGCTCTAATCTGTTAGATCTATAAAGTACCCTTCATACATTTGGTAGCATTTTTGTTATCGCGTCGTTAAACATTTTAGAATCTTATTAACGATGTGCATTGTCATTAGTGAAGCCCAGTGACTAAACATTTTATAGGCGTACAACATGTCAGCGGTAGAAAAAATGATCGACTTAAGTGTCGAATCTTTGATCGAACAAGCGGGGAGCAAGCAAGCTCAATTACCCATTGACCAATTGCGACTGTTGAAAGATGTACCCCTAATCGATATGGCTGGTGGAAAGTATGGCAAGGGCGAAGTCATTGCTGAAATGGAAATTAATCCTGACCTTTGGTTTTTTAAATGCCATTTTCCAGGTGATCCAATTATGCCCGGTTGCTTAGGTCTTGAAGGGTTGTGGCAAACGGTAGGCTTGTTTTTATTCTTTCAGGGTATCGACGGGAAAGTACGCGCCTTAGGCGTGGGTGAATTAAAGTTAACGGGTCAGGTACTACCAACAGTTAAAAAATTACAATTTCATGTTCATATTCGAAAACTAATGAAACGCAGTTGTTCTGTGGCGTTAGCAGATGGTGAAGTAAGGGCTGATGGCGAACTTATTTATACAGCTAAGAATATTAAGGTCGGTATTTTTCCAGATGCAGACGAGCCAATTAAACCGTTAATAGGCGTTAATTAATGAACCGTGTAGCCATTGTCGGTGTGGGTCTTGTTTCTAGTTTAGGTAACGACTGGGAGACGGTTTCAAGTTCATTAAAGCAAGGTAAAAGCGGTATTGGAATAAACCAGAGCTTTATAGACAAAGGTTTGCGTTCTCATATAAGCGGTGTGATTAAATCTAATCGTACAGAAGAAATTAATAAAAAAATTAGTCGCTTTATGGGTGAAGCCAGCAAATGGGCTTACTCGGCAATGGAAGATGCCATTGCTCAAGCTGAGATGTCACAGCAACAATTAAGCAGTGAGGATACAGCGCTTATTGTAGGTGCTGGGGGCTTTGCATCAGAAGACTTGATTGACGCCGTAAACGTCCTAGAAGAAAAAGGTATAAGGCGGATTGGACCATATCGTGTGACACGCCAAATGGGCAGTTCTGTGTCAGCTAATTTAGCCACTGCGTTTAAAATACAAGGCCCAAGTTATTCTATATCTTCAGCTTGTTCTACCAGTGCCCATTGTATTGGTACAGGTTATCAGCAAATTAAAATGGGCTTGCAAACCACTGTTATAACGGGTGGTGTTGATCAGCCACATTGGTCTTTTGCTATGCAATTTGATGGTATGGGTGCGTTATCAACCAAATATAATAATCAGCCTGAAAAAGCTTCTCGTCCATACGATATAGATCGTGACGGATTTGTTATTAGTGGCGGAGCGGGGATTGCTATTCTTGAAAATTGGGATCATGCGGTGGCTCGCGGTGCAAATATTTTAGCTGAAGTTGTCGGGTATGCAGCTTCTTCAGACGGCGACAACATGGTGGCACCCAATGGAATCGGCGCCGAAAGAGCAATGTTATTAGCATTAAAAGATGCGAACTTAAAAAATGTGGATTATATAAACACTCATGGGACTAGTACGCCAGTTGGAGACTTGGTTGAGTTGAAAGCAATTACACGGATATTCTCAGAGAATATGCCACTAATTAGTTCAACTAAGTCATTGTCTGGCCACGCACTAGGGGCAGCCGGCGTTCATGAAATGATTTTTAGTTTGATAATGATGCAAGAAAATTTTGTTTGTGCCTCAGCTAATTTAAACCAAGCAGATGATCTAGCAAAAGATTTACCTATAGTAACTGAAGTAAAGCGGCAGGTAATAAAAACAGCATTGAGTAATAGCTTTGGTTTTGGCGGTACTAATGCCTGTTTAGTTTTAAAAAGTATTTAGTTTTTAGAAGTTAAATTTTATAAGGGGGCGGAAAATGTATAAAGCAAGAATTAAACGTAATACTTGTACCAATTCACATCCAGTTGGTTGTTTTTATAACGTCTATGATCAGATACTAAAAACAAAAGAAAAAATTAAAGAACAGCCAGATTCAAAAGCTTTTAATTTAAAAGGTAATACAGCTTTAGTAATAGGAGCAAGTTCAGGTATTGGTTTAGCCAGTCGTATAGCTTTGACATTTGGTGCAGGTATGGACACGATTGGTGTTTATTTTGACCGCGCTGCTCAGGCTCATAAAATGGGTGCTGCTGGTTTTTATAACAATCAAGCGCTTGAGTATTACGCTCGCCGAGCCGATAAAATGTCTATAAGTACTAATCAAGATGCTTTTCAAAAAAATGCTAAAGATTGGGTGATACAAAAACTTCAGCAGCAAGATAAAAAAATTGACATTCTTGTTTATAGTTTGGCTTCAGCTAAAAGATCGGTAAAAGGCCTGGGTGACTATCACCGCACAATCAAACCTATCAACTCTAAGTATGTTGGGATTAACCTCGATCCATTTAAGGCCGAATTGAATGATTTAGAAATAGAAGCAGCCACTCAAGACGAAATTGATTCTACTATAAAGGTAATGGGTGGTGAGGATTGGCAAGAGTGGGTCGCCCGTCTGAAGAGTGCTGGTGTATTGGCTGAAAATTTTAAAACAATAGCTTACAGTTCTTTAGCACCAGATCATACTAAAGAAATTTTTGATAATGGCACATTAGGTAAGGCTAGGTCTCAATTGCATGAAACGGCTATTGCATTAGATCAAAGGCTTCAGTCAATTAATGGTCGTGCTCATATTGGTTTGTTTCAGGCTCTTTTGACACCGTCTATTTCGGTTGCTCCAACTATGCCATTATATGTTTCTGTTTTAAATCAACTGCAGAAAAAATCGGGTACCTATGAGGAAACCATTGAGCATGTGTTGAGATTATTTAGTACAAAGTTATTCAATGAGAAAAATAATGATGACATTAAGCTAAGGGTTGACAACTTTGAAAGAGAGCCTGAATTACAAAAAGAATTGTCTAAAATATTAGCAAGTGTCAATCAAGGAAATCTAAATGAAGTCGTAGATTTGGAGAGTTTTAAAACAGACTTTTTACATCAGTTTGGTTTTAATTATGACTTTATTGACTATGAAGAAAAGCCTGATCCATTAACACCTCCGTCTATTTATAATTTTTCAGATATAAATTTAGAAATAGCGGTTTAACCCTTTTATCAAATGAAAAAATTATTAACATTAAAGGAAAGTATTATGTCAGATGTATTTAAAAAAGTAGCAGAAGTAGTGGCCGATCAATTAAGTGTTGAGATTGGTGAGGTAAAGTTAGAATCAAACTTTATTGAAGACCTAGGGGCTGACTCACTAGATACCGTAGAATTATTGATGGCGTTAGAGGAAACATTTGATTGTGAAATTGATGAATCTGCAGCTTCTGGTTTGGTTACTGTAAAAGATATTGTAAATTATGTGAACGATTTGATAACAGTTTAATTACAAGGTTTTAATTCTATTAAATTAATACTACTGGTTATAACTTTAGCCAGTAGAGCTTCATCTTCTCTAGTTGCCCGTAGGGCCCTTTCTATACTCAGCTGGTGTTTTGCCAGTCCAGCGTTTGAATGCTCTTGTAAATGCACTTAATTCAGAAAAGCCTAGGTCATATGCAATTACTGTAAGCGGTGTCTGTGTGTTTAGTAATAATTGAAATGCTTTATTTTGCTTAACCTCATCAACTAAATCACTATAGCCTGCACCGTCATTTTTTAACTTGCGGTACATTGTCTGACGGCTCATGTTTAATATTTTTGCAGTTTGTTCTGCATCAAACTGATTGTTGCTAATGTTGTCTTCAATTATACGTTTAACTTTAGCGCTTACTTTACGTTTAAATAAACGAGACAAAATTTGGTTGGCATAATTCAATGTTGCCCTACCGGTATGAGGGTTTCTTCGTTTTGGTTTCAAATCAAGCATGTTTTTATCAAACCTTAATTCGCAGTAGGCTTGATTAAATTTAACCGGACAAGGAAAGAACTGATTGTATCTATCAATATAGGCGGGTGCTGAATGCTTAAATTGAACCATTCTAAATTTTGCTAAAGGTCCAATTGAATGCATGGTCCGTTTTACCACAATGCCTAGCGTCCGCTCCATATCAGATATATTGTAGTGAGCTTGGTCAAAGTACTGAAAGCGCAAAATAGCATCGTTACCTTCTTGTAAAAACTTAAGATCAATGGATTCGTTAACTACGCTGAATAAACGCACGTAATGAGTTAAGCCTTCGCCTAGGGTAGGGCTGTTATAAACCACATGAGCAACCAGGCCTAGATCTTCAAACGTGTCTAGTTCAGCCATGGTGAGTCCAAGTGCTGGGTCTTCACTTTTTTGTTCTGCCAGTAGCCAAATTTGTTCATATAAACTGATTGGTAAGCGCTGCTCTTCCTCGGTCAGCAAGGTCTCACTTACGTTCAAACAACTGGCTAAGTCTTTGGGGGACATTTTATAGTTTTGAAAGAAATCAATTAGAGCTCGTGCAGAGGCTATGCCTATGGTTGGCTCTGGTAATTGGGACATTTTATTGATTCCGTTTGCAGCCATTATATTGGTAGGAACTAGCTTAAGAATTTAGAGGGCAATAATAGGAAAGATAGCCTGTGATTAACAGGCTATTTTGTTAATAATGGTACTAATACGTCATAAACTGCATTTTATTTAGCATGGTACAGGGTGATTTTTTCTGGCTCATCTAATACTAATGAAATAGCAGATACAACTGAGGTGCGCTGTTCGCTTTTATGCCAGTCTTCCCAAGCTTTTACAGAGGCCCATTTAGTAATAAGCAGCTTATGTGTAGGTCTATTTATATCGCTTAATGGCTCGCTTGAAATATACCCAGGTGCGTCTAGGACATCCTTCAAGGTAGCTTTTATAGCAGCCATATAATTTGCCTCTAATCCAGGTGAAACTTTGCGTTCAATAATAACTTTGATCATAATTCTACAATTCCGTTTAAAGCTAGATTAACTCTAGCAAATGCATGCCATAGAGATAGTGGTTCTTATATCAAAAATCAAGGGTATACAGCGCCTAATAGAGATTATTTGCTAACCTAGTGAAATATTTAGCCAATTAAGCTTAAGAGAGCCAGTTTAGATTGAACAAATAGCCAACTAAAGGTAACCTGCGCCCAATTTTAAAATATGATTTTTCATAGGAAATAGCTTTGATTTCAACCGCTAATATAACCATGCAATTTGGGGATAAGCCCCTTTTTGAAGACATCTCTGTAAAATTTGGTGAAGGCAACCGTTATGGCCTAATTGGAGCCAACGGTTGCGGCAAGTCCACATTTATGAAGATTCTAAGCGGCGAGCTAGAACAAACAGGTGGAACTGTAAGTTTAGACCCTAATGAGCGGATGGCTAAGTTAAATCAGGACCAGTTTGGTTACGAAGAATACAGCGTAATCGATACCGTATTAATGGGCCACGCAGAGCTTTGGAAAGTTAAAGCTGAACGGGATGCTATTTATGCTAACCCAGAAATGACCGAAGCAGACGGCATGCGTGTTGCGGATTTAGAAACTGAATTTGCTGAAATGGATGGATACAGTGCTGAAGCCCGTGCGGGTGAACTTCTTTTAGGCCTTGATCTTCCTATTGAGCAGCATTATGGGCTAATGAGTGAGGTAGCGCCTGGTTGGAAATTGCGTGTTCTATTGGCGCAGGTATTGTTTTCCGAGCCTGATATTATGCTACTAGACGAACCTACCAACAACTTGGATATTAACGCCATTCGTTGGTTAGAAGGCGTACTAAACGAACGTAACTGCACCATGATCATCATTTCTCATGATCGCCATTTCTTAAATTCAGTTTGTACACATATGGCCGATCTTGATTATGGCGAACTTCGCTTATTCCCGGGCACTTACGACGAATACATGACTGCTGCAACTCAAGTTCGTGAGCGCATGTTAGCTAATAATGCTAAGAAACAAGCTCAGATTTCTGAGCTTAAAACGTTCGTAAGTCGATTTAGTGCTAACGCATCTAAAGCCAAGCAGGCTACCTCTCGTGCTAAGCAACTTGATAAAATTAAGCTAGACGAAGTTAAAGCATCCTCTCGTCAATCTCCTTATATCCGTTTTGAGCAAGAGAAGAAGCTGTTCCGTAATGCGCTTGAAGTAGAAGGCTTTAACCAAGGGTTTGGCGATAATGTCTTATTTAAAGACGTTAATTTGATGGTTGAGGTGGGTGAACGTATTGCTGTTATTGGGCAAAATGGTATTGGGAAGACCACATTTTTACATACCCTAGCGGGTAAAATGCAACAAATTTCAGGCATGGTTAAATGGTCTGAAAATTCTAATATTGGCTATTATGCACAAAACCACTCAAGTGATTTTGAAGAAGACTTAAACCTCTACGACTGGATGGATCAGTGGAAAAGCGAAGGAGATGACGAGCAAGTTGTTCGTGGTCAGCTAGGTCGTATGTTATTTAGCGCTGGAGATATTAAAAAATCTGTAAAGGTAATCAGTGGTGGTGAGCAGGGCAGAATGTTATTTGGTAAATTGATGATGCAATTTCCAAATATCTTGTTATTAGATGAACCAACTAATCATATGGATATGGAATCTATTGAGTCTTTAAACTTGGCGTTAGAAAACTACGAAGGAACCTTATTGTTTGTATCTCATGACCGTCAGTTTGTAAGTTCCATTGCAACTCGTATTATTGAGATAACTGAAAGTGGTATTGTTGATTTTCACGGCACTTACGACGATTACCTTAAGTCACAAGCTTAATTAGTATTCTGATATAAAAAAAACCGAGCTTTGGCTTGGTTTTTTTATAGCTAGAATTTATCAACCACATCTATTAAATTCGGTATCAACGTTCTCATACTCAGTACAGAAATCATCGCTTCCTGCCGATGTTTTTAACATTTTACCATCGTAAATAGCATTGATTATTTTTGACTTAGTAATTGATAACCTTTTATTTCTACAAGAAGCAACAGAGGCCGTCTTACATGCGTCAGCTGTAGGTTGTTCTTTAAATTTAGAACATGACTGCTGACCTTTACATTTTTTATAACTTATTTTCTCTTTATCTGGGCATGCTGTTCGTGTGTATTTTATTTCACAGTTACCTGCAAAGCTACTTTCAGACGGTAACCAAAAGGCGGCCACCAAAAGAGAAAATATTAGTGTGTATTTCATTTTAAGTCCTTATTTTTATCTGAAGATGATCAAAGTATAAATTTACTAACTAGTTTACGCTGATTTTCAGCCATTTTTGCTAGCTCTTCACTTGCATGTCTATTTTCTTCTGCACTGTTAGACGTTAGCTCAGACAGTGAAGAAATATGGCTTATATTGACTGCTTGAGTTTTTGCCGTTGAGCTCTGCTGCTCAGCGGCATTTGAGATTTGTTGGCTCATGTCTTTGATGCTAATAATACTTGTATTTATAGTGGCTAGCATCGTACCTAGGCTTTCTATACCCTCGACACATTCATTTGTTTCTTTACGGGAAGTGTCCATGGCTTTAACGGCTTTATCTGCCCCGTCTAATAAACGCTCTATCAGTTGTTGGATTTCAGCTGTGGAATCATGAGAGCGACTGGCAAGGGTTCTAACTTCATCGGCAACTACGGCAAATCCTCTACCTTGCTCACCAGCTCTAGCGGCTTCAATAGCAGCATTTAATGCTAATAAATTTGTTTGTTCTGCAACGCTTCTTATTACTTCCAATACAGAGCTTATATTGTTTGTTTCTTGGTTTAGTAAACCAATGACGTCGGCAGCGCCCTCGATAGATGTGGATAAGGATTGAATACGTTGAATATTATTGTTTAGTAATTTCTCTCCATTTACAGCTTGATTGTGCGCTTCTTCTACAGCTTCTAGCGTACTGTAGATACTAGTGGCTACTGATGAAACTGAATCTACCATTTCGGTTAAAGATAAGCTTATTATTTCAGTTTGCTGCTTCTGTTTCATTACACTGTCATAGCTTTGAGAGCTGATTGTTGTGGTCTGTTCTGCTGTAGAGGCCAGTGTGTGGGAGCTGGCAGATATATTAGATATCGTATCTCTAAAGTTTGTTACTAGGGTTTGCATATTTCTATTTAAAATTCCTAATTCATCTTGGCGGATATTGCTGAACTGAACAGTTAAATCTCCGGTAGAGACTTTTTTAATATTTTTAACCGCTTCAAAAAGTGGAAGAGTTATTGATCTAGTAACATAAAAGCTAACAGCAATAGAAATAATAGTAACAATGACACCCATAAGTATTGAAATGTTACTGGTATTTTTTACCGATGATTTGGCTTGAAGTTTAATTGAGTTGGTATATTTTTCTATTTTTTCATTAAAAATAGTCAGTGATTCTACAGCTTGCCTACTGTTATTTTTTAAATTCAAAGCTGTTTCTTTAGTGAGATTTTTTAATGTTAAATATTGTGTGTGTTTAGCTAAAGCACTATTATTTCCAGTGCTTGAAGATTTAAAGCGAGAAAACGCAGCTTTCATTGCAATTATTTGAGGGTTTTCTAAGAGATTTTCAAACGCCGATAATTCATTGATTTTAGTATTAATACTCGAAACATTGCTGTTTACTATGGAAATAGTATTTTTTACTTGGAATATATTATCAGACAATGTGCCATCAGAAATTATTTCGATAGTATTCTCTAAGTTCTCTGTGATATTCAATAGAATATTTTTATTATTATCATCGTCTTTAATTATACCTTCTAGATCATATGCAAAGCTTAAAACTTCATCTCCCATATCGGAAAATTCAGTTGCAAGTTCCGCCGTTTCCAGTTTTTTTAATAAACTCTGATTTTTATTGTTAATTAACATACCAGCACTATCTAAGAAGCTCTCAATATCCTTTTCCGAAATTTGTAGCTGCAGACGAATGCCTTCGTTAGAGATTATTAGTGTATTCAGTTTTGAAATTGTCTCAAGCAGGTCAGATTTTAACTCGTTAAAAGCAACTTTATACTGATTAGCAGAGGATAATTTTGTGGAATTATATAGTTCAGATATTTCAATTTGAGCTCCCAAGAGAGATTTACTTGCTTTTGCACCATTAACCAAAAGTGGGACACTGGTATTAGCCACTTGCAGTATATTCTTATTAATCTGATTTAGGCCAACAATCGTTGCCATTACAGTTATTAAGGTCAATACGAGGATAATTGAAAATCCTGAAAATATCCTTGTTGCCACATTGAACTTTAATTGCATTGACAGTACCTAACATTTTTTTATCTTTAGTTATGTATAGCAGCTATGTTTTTTATTAAAAGTTACTGGCTAGAAACTATTTATAAATATTATAAAGAAATTTAATATATTAACCTTTAGTTATATAAGGTTTTTATGAGTAGATACTTCACCTGAATCTAACTGTAAAGGCTAACCCCTAGTAAACCGTTTAATATAGCTGTCTTAGTGGTCAGTTTTATATGTACATATGGTAATATGGATTTTCCCTTTGTTAGCAAAATAGATTGGTAATAGAATGAAGCACAATGTTGAAGTTATGATTTCTGAACAAAATGTTCAAAAGCGTGTGCGTGAATTGGGCGTAAAAATAAACGCTGAATACGCTAATACTGAAAACTTAGTGATGGTGGGTCTATTACGTGGTTCTTTTATTTTTATGGCCGATTTAGCTCGAGAAATTACAGTGCCATTAGAAACTGATTTTATGACAGCTTCCAGCTATGGCAATGCAATGGAAAGCACTCGCGATGTTCGCATACTAAAAGATCTAGACGGTGACGTAAAAGGAAAAGACGTATTGTTAGTAGAAGATATTATTGATACTGGTAACACCTTGTCAAAAGTATTGGAAATTCTTGAGTTAAGAGGACCCAACTCTATTAAAATAGCAACGCTGTTAGACAAGCCTAGCCGTCGTGAAGTGCATGTGGATGTTGAGTGGGTTGGTTTTGAAATACCAGATGAATTTGTAGTGGGTGTAGGTATCGATTATGCGCAAAAATATCGTAATCTACGTTACGTAGGTAAGGTCGTACCTGCTTAAGAAGGGTCTTCTTGTTTCATTGGCTGCGTGTATCCACGGTTCCTGTCTTACTCGCGAATGCAGGTATCCACGGTTCCTGTCTTACTCGCGAATGCGGGTATCCACGGTTCCTGTCTTACTCGCGAATGCGGGTATTCACGTGTCCTGTCTTACTCGCGAATGCAGGTATCCAGGGTTCCTGTCTTACTCGCGAATGCGGGTATCCACGGTTCCTGTCTTACTCGCGAACGCGGGTATCCACGGTTCCTGTCTTACTCGCGAACGCGGGTATTCACGGTTCCTGTCTTACTCGCGAATGCGGGTATTCACTAAACATCGGTTAAAACTTAAATGGATACCAGATAGTTAGTTCCTAACTTCTGGTAAGACAAGCCTATAGTGAGAGTTCCTAACTTCTGGTAAGACAAGCCTATAGTGAGAATTCCTAACTTCTGGTAAGACAAGCCTATAGTGAGAATTCCTAACTTCTGGTAAGACAAGCCTATAGTGAATTCCTAACTTCTGGTAAGACAAGCCTATAGTGAATTCCTAATTTGCAGTAAGACGGACACTTTACCCAAAAAAGCCGAATCAATGATTCGGCTTTTTGAGCGTTCAGAATTCTAAATAATTATTTATTACGAGGTTTGAACGGAGTATTACCATCGCTGATTACTTTTGGCAGACTTGGTCTTTTACGCTTGATGCCCGTGGTCTGGTCAGTATTTTGAGTGCCAGGCTGAACCGGTTTATTGGCTGGATTTTTATTGGGTTTTTTCCCCACTGGCTTCTTAGGTGCTACTTTAGCCTGTTTTTTGGCATCTTTCTTTTTATGTGCTTTTTTACCTGCTGACTTACCGTTTCCTTTTAAATCTTTAGGGCCTCGGTATTTACCTTCTAACGTTTTGATTTTACGGGTGGTCATATCAACAGACAAATAGCGTTCAATTGAGGAGGTTAGGTTCCATTCTGTGGTGTCTACCAGCGAAATAGCTGAGCCATTTGATTCGGCGCGACCAGTACGACCAATTCTGTGTACGTAGTCGTCACCACTTCTTGGAATATCAAAGTTAACAACCAGGTCAATTTTTTTAACATCTAGGCCACGGGCTGCCACATCAGTTGCCACTAAAACATCTACTGTGCCTTGCTGCATACGCTGCATTACAAAGTTACGCTCGTCTTGTGTCATGTCTCCATGAAGTACGGCCGCATTAATTGAATGATATTCTAAAAAATGAAACAAGCTTTGAGCTTTTATCTTTGTATTACTAAAAATAATCGCTTGTCTGAATTCTTCATTTGATAAAAGCCATGCCAGTATACGTTGCTTGTGTTTATCGTCGTCAGCAAGAATTTTTTGCTGGGTAATATTACTGTGCTCGCCTCTAAAACTGTCCACAATAATATTCTGTGGGTCAGTTAATACCGCGTCCATTACATGTTTGATGCCTTGCTTTTTTAGGGTGGCAGAAAATAGCATGGTTTGGTGAACTGGGTTGCATTGCTCGGCTATACCAATTACTTCGTCGGCAAAACCTAGGTCGAGCATGCGATCAGCTTCATCTAGAATTAGCATTTCAACATCTGACATTAAATCAGATGATTTTTGCAAATGCTCAATCAATCGTCCTGGAGTCGCAATGATTATTTCAGGATTTTTGCGAAATACAGCTGTTTGATACTTATACTCGGCGCCGCCAGTAACAACGGCTACTTGAATACGGGTGAATCTTGCTAATGCTTCACACTGTTTTTGCAGTTGTCGGGCTAATTCTCGTGTAGGTACAAGAACCAAGGCTCTGGTTCTAGAATTTGGGGCCTTTACGGTTAGAATTCGCTGCAAGATAGGCAAAAGGAACGCAGCACTTTTGCCGCTGCCGGTTTGCGCGCAAACCATTAGGTCTTTCCCTGATAAGGCAACAGGTATGGCTTTTTCTTGCACTGCGGTGGCTTTAGTAAACGATAAAGCGGCAAGAGCTTTGGTAAGTGGCGATTTTAGATCGAACTGTGTAAACAAGGTAACTACCTAGATGGAATTTTTGCGAATTCTAACAGAAATAAAGCGTCATGAGACGCTTTATTTCATGCCTATTTCATATCTTCCTTCATATCTTCGTATGCGGCTTCAGCAGCGGTCTTTGCTCGGTCGGCAGCTTCTCTGCCATCGTCTTTTACTTGTTCTGGGATGCTATTGCAGCCAGTTAGTGCAGCAAGAAGGAAAAGTGCGGTGAATAATTTCATATGATTGTCCTTTTTATCTTATAAATAAGGTCTAGCAGGGTAAGAGCATTAAGGTTTAGACTAGTGCTTTATTATATAAATGTAAATCTGCCGGTTTGTAGGTGCATATAAAGCGGTTAAATTTAAGTGACATTTATAGTTTATTCATAGTTATTATGGACATAGTCCCAATTTTGGAAACCCAAATGAATCATATAAAGCTCGTGCTTACACTTAGCTGTCAAGATAGGCACGGTATTGTTGCAGCGGTTACTACTTTTTTAGCTTTGCATAATTACAATATTAGTGAATCATCTCAATATGAGGATTCTCTAGAAAAGCGGTTTTTTATGCGCACAGAGATCTCTCCAGTAGACAGCAGTGCCATGCCATTGGCAGAATTGAAGCAAGCGTTTTCAAAAATCGCTATCCTTGATGAGATGGACTGGGAGCTAAAAGACTTAAGCATTAAACCTAAGGTGGTTCTGGCCGTTTCTCAATGGGGCCATTGTTTAAACGCTCTTCTGCATAAATGGAAGGAGGGTACATTACCTGTAGACATTGTAGCTGTGGTTTCTAATCACAACGATATGCGTGACTTGGTTCAGTGGTATAACGTGCCATATCATTATTTACCCGTGACTAAGGAGACTAAGGTACTTCAAGAAGCCCAAATAATGGCCGTAATAGATGATACAAATGCCGAGCTTTTGGTGCTTGCTCGATATATGCAAATTTTATCAAATGACCTCTGTTGCAAGTTAAGTGGTCGAGCTATAAACATTCATCATTCATTTTTACCCGGTTTTAAAGGGGCAAAGCCTTATCATCAAGCTTACGACCGTGGTGTAAAACTGATTGGCGCTACCGCGCATTTTGTCACAGCAGATCTAGACGAAGGGCCTATTATAGAACAAGAGGTAGAGCGTGTGTCACACACCAATTCTCCTGAAGAAATGGTTGAAATAGGTCATGATATTGAAAGTATGGTGCTTTATCGTGCCGTTAGGTGGCATGCCGAGGGCAGGGTATTGTTAAACGGAAAGCGAACGGTTGTCTTTAGACGTTAACTTAACGGTGTTTCACCGCTTTTAAATCATTAAAAGCGGTTCTTAAAGCATTAATTTCAACTAGCAAGGCTTGTGGGCTACCACATTAGATCATCAGGGATCTGATAATCTGCATAAGGGTCTTGTTCCGGTGAAGCCTGTTTGTCTAATTCATTCACATCTACCTGAGCCACTATGTATTGTGCGTTCCGTTCACGAATTTTGTCAGCTATGACTGCTGGAATTACAAAGTAGGTAATACCCAATTTCGATATAGCTAAAATGCCTCGGCTTAACTGGTGCTTAATTAGGTCGCTGACGTAAATTTTCTTAACTTTTTTACCGTCAGTAAAGTTGTAGTCAAGTTCGAAACCTTTAAGTTCTAGCGAGTGGCTTTCAATTAATTGCTTAATTTGAGCAGAAATGGCTTTGGTTTTCGCTTTTTCTGACTGCTCAAGATTCAACTCTTTGTCTTTGCTAAGTTTTGCTAAACGGCTCGCATCAGCAGCGGACTTAGCTTCGTCAACCACATCTTCCCCTTTGCGAACTTGCTTGGCTGTTTGTTTTTTTTGTCGCTCGGCTTGTTTCACTTTCTTTTTGTTAGTTAAGCCTGCTTGAAGTAACTGATCTTGTAATGAACCTGCCATTGTTGCCTCTGGTGTTGAATAATCAAAATGCTTTAAATTGCATGCATTCTAATAGGGTTTTAGTTCTTGATACAGTACATCAGGACTATATTTCAATTCTAAAGGTGTGCGTATTGTTGGACTCAACGATTTAACAACTATTGCGTAGCTGTGATCCATAAGTCTTTGGATCTCAGATACAGGAAGTGTGTTGTCTAATATTAGTGTGTTCCAGTGGCGTTTGTTCATGTGATAGCCAGGGATAATGCTCTCGAATATGTCCCTAAGTTCTTGAGCATGGTATGGGTCGCACTTTAAGTTCATTTGTGGAGACTTGTCGGGATTCTGCTCACCTTTGGGACTTACAAGCGCAAATATTTTGCCCCCTACTTTGTAAACAGCAACGTCAGGTGCAAACGGATAGTGGAGCGATGCAGCCGGTTTGGCCGCAGCGTAAGTACAGCATTGATCAAAAACCATAATAATAGAGCCGAAGATTAAAGGACGGCACTAATTCTAACCAACAAGGTTTTACATTGCACTATGGCGTTACTATATTAAAAGTACCCTTGGGTTGATCTAGCATGCTAAAAAAGCCGATTAAATCAAGCTTGCTGCCTTCAATGCTAAGTTCATCTCCAAATAGTGTTTCTTTAAGTCCAGCCTCACCAATGATTATTTTAACAAACAGTGGCTTAGTTAACTTTAAAGTAGCATCTGCATTGGCATCACTATTAACCTTCTTATGATGCATAACTGAATTATTAACTGTTAATAGGTAGCTTTCTTTTAAATCAGTAAATGTGACTTTTATGCTGGTAGTTTTACCTTCCGCTTTTGTGTCAATAAGGCGAACGCTCATGCTGTCAAAGAAGTTAGTAACCGGTGTTTCCATTAATACTTCTTTCATGACCGCAGGGTTAATACCTTCTGTTGCTTTGCCATATCGTAACTCCATGGCCCCTGTGAGATAAAAATCTCGCCAAGGTGCCGACTCAGCCTGATAGCCAAGTTGGTCGTATACTTTGGCAAGTAAAGTCCTAGCAGCGGTATTGGCAGCGTCGCTAAATACCACATGGTTTAATAGTTCTGCTAACCAGCGATAAGCATCTATTCCTTCTTTTACATTCATATTGGCGGCTTGTTTAAATTGTGATTGTGCTTTATTCATAATGGAGTCTGCGCCACCCATCATGTTCACATAGCGTTTTGCTGACTCGGTTTCTGGCAGTGCATCAAGTTGAGATGGATTACCTGTATACCAGCCTATGTAGTTTTGATAGACCGCACGGGAGTTGTGCTTAACTGTTCCGTAGTAGCCTTGGTTATGGAATGATTTGTTTAAGCTCTCCGGTAGTTTTATTCTTTCGGCAATTTCGTTTGGTGTTAGACCTTGGTTTAGCATGCGAACACTTTGATCGTGAATGAATTTATAGGTATCCCTCTGAACAGATAAAAAGTCATCTATCTTGTCTTTGCCCCATAGTGGCCAATGGTGGCTAGCAAAATAGGTATCTGCATCAGAAAATTTAATACGTGCTTCTTCAATTAATGAGCTCCATAGTCGAGCATCTCTAACTTTGGCCCCTCGTAAGGTGTATAAATTGTGCATGTTGCGACTGAGCATTTCAGCGCCACAGAATGCTTTTTGTTCTGGTAAATAAAAGGTGAATTCAGCTGGGGCTTCAGAACCAGACACTATTTGAAATTCAAAAGGAATGCCGTCGATGCTTATATTTGTGCTGTCATGATTTATTAACTCAGTAGGTGCAGCAATACCGAATGTACCAAATGCAGGGCCTTTGCCCAGGCCTGTACCTACATGACCACGTTCTGAGCGTGCAAGGTTTTTACCATACATAAACATGGCCCGACGGCTCATGGCTGTACCAGCAATAATATTCTCGCTGGTGGCTTCTTCTTCAAACCCTTCTGGGGCAATTATTCTTAGCTGTCTTCGTTCGTCTTCTGTTAAGTGCTGAAGAATACCCTGTACGCCACCAAAGTGGTCAATATGGCTATGAGTGAATAAGATGGCCTTGATGGGTTTTTTGCCTAGATGCTGTTGGGCGAACAGGAGCGCGCGGCTAGCGGTTTCTCTAGCGGTTAAGGGGTCCACAAGAATCCAACCGTTATCAGATTCAATAATACTCATATTAGATAGGTCGTATCCACGAACTTGATAAATGCCGTCAGTTACTTTGAATAAGCCGTGAATGTTATTAAGTGCTGCCTGACGCCATAGGCTAGGGTTAACCGACCCTGGTGCATTTTTGCCATCAGCATCAATAAAGTCGTAATCGGGCATTTTCCATACATTACCACCTTTAGGGTGGGCAATGGTTAGTCCTTTTTCTTGTGCGATTAAACCTCTTTTAGCATTTTCAAAGTCGTCTCTATTGGAAAATGGGCGATTATTTAATACGGCTTTATTGGCCGCTATAGTAACTGCAGTGGGCGCAGTATGGCCTTGCGCATCTGCCCCTTGCTCAAATTGAGGGTTAGAGTCGCATGCACTTAACGCAGTGATTAACCCAGCGCTTAATAATAATGAAATAATGGGACGTGGCATAGGAAGGCCTTTTATGATTATTAGTCTGCTTAAATAGGAACAACCATAAGTGTATCTAATGTTCATAAACCGGCCAGTCTAATTCGGACAATCAGATGTCTTGTTAGGACAATGCCACTTGGCTTTTAGCTTTTTAACTTTTATTGGAAGTGGTATTTCTAAACAGTGAAGGAGTTTGGTTAAACCAGCGGGTAAACGCCCTAGAGAAGTTACTGGTATCTGTAAAGCCAAGTTTATAGGATATCTGTGTTATGGGCAGTTGGGTGTTTGTAAGGTAGTAAGAGGCCAGTTCCATGCGTGTATTTTTAAGAACCTGGCGGTAAGTTATATCTTCTTCTCGCAGTCTTCGGCGCAAACTGCGTTCACTCATATTCAATTGCTTAGCGATAGATTCTAAATTAGGTTCACCATTTTCGAGCGAGATCGTAATTATATTTTTAACTTTTATACTGATCTGACTCGTATTCATATCTGTAATGTAATCTACCACTACAGATTCATTAAACGCGGCGAGTTTTTTATCGCCCATTGTTGTGGCGTTTGTCAGCTCTTTACGTTTTATCCATAGGCAATCTCTAGGGGCTGAGAACTCCACTGAGGCGTTAAAGCAGTGATGCCATTTAGAGGTATATTTAGGCTGGGGTCTTTTAAGCTGTACATGGCTTACTAAGTCATTGTTTGCGCCCATTTGCTTGCATAAGGTGGTAATAGTTGCAAAGAAGCTGTCGGTGGCCATAGGGTGTATTTGAACGTTGGCGATATGGTCAAAACACAGGCCGATTAATTCTGGAGTGTATTCGATGCAGGTGGTAACTGAGTTGCTTACTAATTCTGAATATTGCCCCAGTTTAGTAATGGCTGACTCAAGGTTTGTATCTGTTAGCATAAGCATGCCTAGAGCTCTAAAGTGCATAGGCTGAACATACTTAGCCACACTTAAGCCAAAAGCAGGGTTTTGGGTTTTAGTGGCAACGGCCTGCCAAAACTGGGTCATAAGTGCAACATCTACTCGACCATCAGGTTGATCGATGAAATCGCTGCGCTTTAAACTGGCTGATTTTAATAGTGGGTTAGGGTCAATGCCTGCGGATTCTAATGCTTTGCATATTGCCAAAGGCCAAGCTGCTAATGTAGTGTATTTAGGGGTGGCGGTCATATGCGTTATATTTATAATTAGATGACCATCATACGATTAACGATACAATATAGTAAATCTATTAATTGCGACCTCTGGGCTTTTACTTTAAAGTCCCATTATAGATTGCGCACAATTAAATTTATGTAAGTATAAAATGAGTCGTTTTGGCTTTTCATAAATACTTTTATACTAGTAATGATTCAAATCACTCATACAATTAACCTAAGGAAATCTTTATGACAACTGTTACTTTGCAAGGCAACGAGTTTCAAACATTAGGTGAGCTGCCTAAGATAGGTACCGTTGCACCTTCATTCGCATTGGTTCAAGCTGATTTGTCTGAAGTGACTTTAGCTTCACTGGTTGGTAAACGTGTAGTGTTAAACATTTTCCCATCTGTTGACACTGGAACTTGCGCTGCATCGGTACGTAAGTTTAATGAGCAAGCTGCTGGCTTAGATAACGCAGTTGTTTTGTGTGTATCTGCTGATTTACCATTTGCATTAGGTCGTTTTTGTGGCGCCGAAGGAATTGAGAGTGTGTTGGTGGGGTCTACTTTTAGATCTAGCTTTGGCAGTGACTATGGTGTTTCTTTTGAAACAGGCCCTTTAACTGGCTTACTTTCACGTTCAGTAGTGGTGATAGACGAAGCAGGTAAAGTTACTTATGCTGAGCAAGTTACAGAGACTGTAGACGAACCTAATTATGATGCTGCATTAGCTGCATTGTAATCTAAATTACAAAAGCTTGGCTTGTATCTGCTACTAATTACCAGTAGATATAACTCAGGCTTTTGCTAATTGATCGTCTAGTTGACCAGCTCGATACAATTTACTGGGATATTGGTATTGATATAAGCCATCCCTAGTTTGTTTAAATAGTCCATGCGATCAGCCGTTGCAGGATTAATATCTGGCATATCTTTGCCATTGGCTTTATAAATTTCGGTTAGTAATTCTAAGTAATCGTCTGCTTCTATCATTAACATAGCAGCCGCGCCTACGTCTGTTTTTACTTTTTCGTTTAAGCTGTCGTCAAGAGTTACTTTATATATCACGGCCATTTCTTCCCCTTCAAAACGAACCCTGCGTTTTTGTACTGTTTTCTCCGCCCAGATATAAGCTAATTCTTTGCTTTGCGTTAAAAACACTGGCTGTACACTCTCGTTGTGACTTCCACCAATAGTGACCATGGTGTCTTTTGCTTTTTTATTTGAATCCCGATCGCCCGACCGATTTATGCCATTTTCTTTAATAGATGGAATTAAAGCTGAAGAGGTGCCGTGATACCAGACATTGCTAGTTGCGAATCCGCTTTCAGTGAGTAAATGTTTGGCATCTTGTAAATGGGTCGGGGTATCGCTCATGTGTATTCTCATATCTAAATTTGGTGCAATGGGGCTATCATTGGTGATGTGCGCATACTAACAGAGTTCATTATATTTGAATATTCGTAAGCCTTATACTGAGTATTCAGTAAACGTTATTACAGTCAGAGTTAGTTGGTGGCTATTCTAGGCTTTTGAGTCAACTAAACTATTTTCAAATCGACTAAGGGCATAATCTGTTATTTCATCAGTGCTATTAGCCATTGAAAAAAGACCTTCTTCGGTGAGCTTAGCCAATCCATGAAGCGCAGCCCATAGTAGCTGGGCAAGTCTAAGCGGATCTTCCTCAGGCTTCAGCTGTTGCTGTTCTTTGAGTTGTTCAAATAGTTGAACATACAATCTAAAGCAATCTTTTGCATGCCGTTGAAAATCATTGAACTGGTCTGACTTCCATAGTTTTTGGCCAAACATTAAGTCGTATTGAGTAGGATGTTCATTTGCAAAGGCTAAATAACCTTTAACAGCCTCGCGTAAACATTCTGGCAAGGTCTTATCTTGGTTTACGACGCTGTTTAGTAGAGCGCTCAGTTCTTTAAATCCAGCTTCAGCCACTGATGCAAGGAGGGCATTTTTGTCTTTAAAATGATGATAAGGGGCAGCTCTTGAAACGCCAACCTGATCGGCTAACTTTCTTAATGACAAGCCTTCGATACCCTGTATTTTAATAATATGGGCACTGGCTTCTATGAGCGTCTCTTTTAAGTTGCCATGGTGGTAAGTATCTTTGTTGGATGCTTTTTTACCAGTAAGAGAAACTTTAGACGATTTAATATCTTTTGGCATGTTGTTTATACTAGGGTTAAAAAAACCGAACAGCAAGAAAAACTTGACGGTGCTTAGATAGGGTTTGTACACTAATAAAATATAATAAATAATTATTTAAGTGAGACTAGTATGACAACAATAGATATCCAATTCACCTGTTTTGAGGTGAACATTATTGATCGAGTTGCCCATATTCAGATGTCTCGACCTGCTGAAATGAACAGTATGAATAAAGCTTTTTGGAAAGAGTTGCCTATTTTAGTGAACAAAATTGATGATGAATGCTTGGCTCGAGTGATTGTTATATCGTCGACGGGTAAGCACTTTAGCGCTGGTATGGATCTGGGTGTTTTTATGAGTGGCGACGCAGTGCCGATGACTGGAGAGCCTATTCGAATGGCTGAGAACTTAAGGCGTGTAGTATTGCAACTTCAAGACAGTCTTAGCTCATTAGAAAAGCTTCGCATTCCTGTATTAGCAGCTATTCATGGGGGGTGTATCGGGGGAGCATTAGACATGGTATGCGCAGCCGATTGCCGTTATGCAAGTGAAGACGCTTACTTTACTATTAAAGAAACTGAGCTAGGCATGACCGCCGATGTAGGAACACTTCAGCGTTTTCCTAAATTAGTATCACCTGGCATTGTAAAAGAGTTGGCTTACACCGGTCGTAAATTTGGCGCTCAAGAAGCCAAACAAATGGGATTGGTTAACGCTGTTTTCCCTGATCAAGAAAGCTTATTGGCAGGGGTTCTTAAGATTGCAAAAGACATTGCTAAGAATTCACCGCTGGCGGTTATTGGTTGCAAAGAAATGATTAATTACAGTCGTGATCACTCTGTAGAAGACAGTCTTAATTATATGGCTACTTGGCAGTCAGGTATGTTTAGAGCAAATGACATGATGAAAAGCTTTGCTGCAAAAACACAGAAAACTGTACCTGATTATGATGAAGCTTGGCCTAAAAAAGAATTATTTGAATAAACTTGCAACACTTCAGTTAATCCAATAGTGAATGAAACCGGGGTTATCCGGTTTTTTTTATGTAGTCTGAAGCGGTACATTTATGATAGGTGACGTTTTTATAGGGAAGGATAACTGGGTCGGGGTCAACTACCTCTACTGGAATACTATGCTTAATAGCGGTATCTAAAGCCATATTGGTTATGTTTACACTAAAAGATGTTCCCATAAATATGATTTTATCAGCTTGGTCTATTCGTTGATGAGCTTTGTTAATATGATACAAGTCTGTGTAATACTCATCAAATAATAATACATAAGGCTTTAGTGATGTATTTAATTCTGGGTTACCTTTTATTTTAAATAAATCAAGTAAAGACGAAGTTAAATCATTATCATCAACCTGATCCCATGGTGTATTACTTATTATATTAATTTCATTATTGTCTTGATCAGTAAATACTGTCATTTGGTCAAGTCGACCATGAATAGCAATGTAATTTTTATTACCGGCTTTGCCGTCTAAGCCATCTATGTTTTGTGTGATTAAATTTTTATCTGCTAGCCATCTGTGAACAGAGTTCGGCCCGTGGTTTCGATATGTGGCAAAACGATGATAGTACCAAGCTAAGAATTCTTCAGGCTTGTTTATATACATTTCACGAGTTGCCATTTCCATTGGCGTGTAATTTTTACTGCCAATTGTCCAATAGCCGTCTTTACCTCGGAACGTTGGAATGCCACTTTCTGAACTGACACCTGCACCTGTAATATATAGAGTGTTAATCATTTTGACTCTACATTTCCCAGGTCTTCTAGGTCTTCTAGGTCTTCTAGGTCTTCTAGATATTTAGATTTTGTAGCCTGTATATTCATATTTAAAGCAATGTGTGGAAAGTCGGTTATTAGGCTATTGACTCCATAACTTTGAAATTTTTCTATTAAGTGCACATTGTTAACCGTCCACATACTCACATGTAATCCCTTTTTTTGAGCCTTATTTATATAGTTTTTTTTGCCTAAATTTTTATTAAGTACGAGCATCGAACAGCCTAGTTTTCTGGCTGCTTTTATGCCATTAGGCAGCAGGCTTTTTTGCACGTAGCCCCGTGCAATATGTGGTAGTGCGTGCTTGAATGCTTTTAACAAGCCTCGGTGTAAGCTAGTAATAGTTACTTTATCTTGCAGGCAATATTTTTCGATCAATTCAGACATGGGTTGAACAAAATTGGTATTTGTCTCAAGGGTTTTAATTTCAAACTGCCAGTGCTTTATGTTTGGGCAGGCATTAATGACCTCTTCTAGGGTTGGAATACCTTCTGAAGTGCCAGTTAGAATAATTGTTTTTAACACGCTTGCGGGAGTTTTACTTACAAGCAGTGGACTGTCTGCTAAACGCCTTAGGATCTCGTCATGCACGACTATTAACTGGTTGTCAGAACTTAAGCGTATATCTAATTCGAAGTACTCAGCGCCTTGCTTAGCGGCCGATACAAAACCTAGAATGCTGTTTTCCATGAAAACACCCTTAGCACCTCTGTGACCATATACTTGCATTGCAAATACCTTAATTCATTCGCTGCTAATTTAGCTACGTTGGTAATATTGTTATGTTTTATTAATATAGCTGTGAATACGAATACTGGGAAGAAAAGGGTAGTCTTCAATTATTCTATCACTGCGTACTTTTCTTTGTCTTTCAGTCGGAGCCGATAAATCCGGTTCATTGTGCACTGGTAGCTTCCCATCTTCGCTAATTTTAAACAAGATAGGAAGTGATACATTCATGGCTTGTCGGTTAGGTAATGTGTTGTCATCAAAAAACACATTAGCTCTCATGGTTGGCGCCAAATTCTGTACTCTAGCAAGTGGGGTATTTGCTGACAGTTTATTCAATAAGCTAAGTTGAGTTTGAATGTGGTCACTACTTGTATCTAAATTAAGCAAAGCATCTTGGGCTTGCTTGACAGTGACTTTTTGAATACTACGACCCGACTGATACCAGTTGAAACCTACACGGATTGGAGTGCGGTCAATAACTGGAATATGCCTCCATGTTTGTTTTATGTGAAGCCGACTTAATCCGCTATAACGCAGCGACTCACGTAAACTTGGGTGGGCATTGCCTAATTGGAATCTTAGTTTTAACCATTGCTGCTTGTCAGCTTTTTGAAGGGCTTTAATTTTGTGTTTGAACGTCTCTTTTTCTTTGTTTATTGCTAGTGCCATGGCAATTTGTGCGTCGTTAGCTGGGATTAAGCCAAAGCATGAGCGTGTTTCGCGTCCATCTTGACCATCTTGATACCAGAAGTCCTGTAGGCTCGCGCAGGCCTTATCTATTGGACTAATG
>JBLHVV010000021.1:0-35850 GCA_047628755.1 Crocinitomicaceae bacterium
GAGTGGCATGCTGAGTAATGCAGATTGCATAAAAAAACCGCTGACGGTCATCAGCGGTTCTTTTTAGCTGTTTAAGAAATTACTTCTTCTTTTTAGCAGCCTGACGTTCTTTCTCTTCTGCAATTACGTTCTCTGCAACTGATGTTAGAGAGTGGCATGCTGAGTAATGCAGATTGCATAAAAAAACCGCTGACGGTCATCAGCGGTTCTTTTTAGCTGTTTAAGAAATTACTTCTTCTTTTTAGCAGCCTGACGTTCTTTCTCTTCTGCAATTACTTTCTCTGCAACAGAGTTAGGGCATGCTGAGTAATGAGAGAATTCCATCGAGAACTGACCACGACCAGAAGTCATAGTACGAAGTGAGCCGATGTAACCAAACATTTCAGATAAAGGTACGTCTGCTTTAATTCGAACACCTGAACCAGATGCATCTTGCCCACCGATAATACCACGACGACGGTTAAGGTCACCGATTACATCACCAACGTGGTCATCTGGAGTGAATACGTCAACTTTCATGATAGGCTCAAGAAGTTGTGCACCTGCTTTAGGGATAGACTGACGGAACGCGCCACGTGCGGCTAATTCAAAGGCTACTGCAGAGGAGTCAACTGCGTGGTAACCACCGTCATATACTTCGATTTCAACGTCTAGTACTGGAAAGCCAGCTAGAACACCGTTGGTCATCATGCCTTTAAAGCCTTTCTCGATGGCCGGTAGGAATTCTTTAGGCACGTTACCACCCACAACAGATGAAGTGAAAGTGAAGTCAGAACCTTGCTCGCCTGGTTTGATGCGGTAATCAATTTTACCGTATTGGCCAGAACCACCCGATTGTTTCTTATGGGTGTAAGAATCTTCAATCGATTGAGTAATGGTCTCACGGTAAGATACTTGCGGCTCGCCTACTTCTAGATCAACGCCGTATGTACGACGTAAGATATCAACTTTGATGTCTAGGTGAAGTTCACCCATTCCGCGAAGGATGGTTTGACCTGTTTCGTCGTCAGTGTGTACCAAAAAGGTAGGATCTTCTGCAACCATTTTACCGATAGCAACGCCCATTTTTTCAGAACCGCCTTTATCTTTAGGTGTCACAGAGATAGAGATTACTGGCTCTGGGAATACCATGGCTTCAAGTGTACATTCATTTTTAGGATCACAAAGCGTGTGACCAGTTTGAACGTTTTTCATGCCTACAATCGCGATGATGTCACCAGCTTGAGCAGAGTCTAATTCTTTACGGTCGTCAGCTTCCATTTCACACATACGGCCAACACGCTCTGTCTTACCAGTAAACGAGTTAAGAATAGTATCGCCTTTTTTCAACTTACCAGAGTAAACACGAACGAAGGTTAGCGCGCCAAAACGGTCATCCATTATTTTAAAAGCAAGAGCACGGAAGGGCTCATCAACTGATACGGTGGCAACTTCACCCGTAGCATCACCAAATTCATCAGTCAAAGGCTGAGGAATAACTTCGTCTGGTGCTGGAAGATAATCAACAACAGCATCAAGAATTAACTGTATGCCTTTGTTCTTAAACGCCGAACCACAGTAAGTAGGGAAGAACGTTAGTTCACGTGTACCCTTGCGGATACAGGCTTTGATTTGTTCCATAGTTGGCATTTCGCCTTCCATGTATTCCATCATTATATCGTCGTCTACTTCTACCGCTGTTTCAACTAATTGATCGTAGTACATGTCTACGTCGTCAACCATGTCTGCAGGAACATCTTCTATGACAAAATTTTCAGGTTCGCCAGAGTCATCCCAGATGTAAGCTTTCTTAGATAAAATGTCTACAACACCCACGAAGTCATCTTCAGTACCGATTGGAAGTGTCATGATAAGTGGCTTAGCGCCCAGTACGTTTTCTACTTGATCTACAACTTTAAGGAAGTCGGCACCTAGACGATCTAATTTGTTTACAAAAATGATACGAGAAACACCCGACTCATCAGCATAACGCCAGTTTGTTTCTGACTGAGGCTCAACACCACCCGAACCACAGAATACGCCGATGCCGCCATCTAATACTTTCAGGGAACGATATACTTCTACAGTGAAGTCAACGTGTCCAGGAGTATCGATGATGTTCATGCGATGATCATCCCAGAAAGTCGTAATTGCCGCTGACTGAATGGTTATACCGCGCTCAGCTTCCTGTTCCATGAAATCGGTAGTTGATTCACCATCGTGAACCTCGCCTGTTTTATGGATTTTACCAGTCAACTTCAGGATACGCTCTGTAGTGGTGGTTTTACCGGCATCAACGTGGGCGAAGATACCTATGTTTCTGTATTTTGATAGATCAGTCATAAGTTGCTCAAAACTAGCGGAAATAATTTGGTGCCAGATTTTAAATGCTTTAGCGCCATTAATGAACAAAAATATTGCTCAATCTAGAAATTAACGGCGAAAATGAGCATTTATCACAGAAAACACCCCATTAGTTGAGATAAGCAACTAAGATTATTGAATATCGAATGACTGTTATAGCCATTTAGTCTAGGCAGCCTAAAAATCAGTACAAATTTAGATTGTTTGTTATTGGCGTAAAGTGGCTTGTATGCGCTTTAATCAATTTGAGAGGGTTGTCACATTTAAAGTCCATGAATTAGATCAAAATGACCCTGTAGAATTTGTATTCAATTGAGATATAAAAGCCATGCTGTATTTGAAGCCCATATTATTACTGGTGCTAGGTTTGTCATTAGCAGCCTGCAAACCTAACTCTCCGCAAGAGAAAGCAGGGGTAAACAAAAGTGGTGTATTGAATCATGACTTCACCCTTAATCAGAATGAATTTGATGCATTGACGGCTGATGATCAGTTTGTGGTTGCTAATAAAGTGTTATCCACCATGTATCGCGGCTTGCCAATGGATGAGTTTTTTGATTTGCCGCAGGGTTTGACTAACCCTAAGGTTAAGTATGGTTCTTTTATTGAAGACTTACAGGGTAAGCTTGCGAACAAACTTTCCAGTACTGAATTAATACAGGCTAACAATCTTACCTTTGACAAGGATAATGAGTTTTCTAGCCCAGCTGCGTATGTGGGTTTGGATACCGATAATCACCCTCATCAACTTACTATGGCCAAGATACAGGGCTACCCGATCAGTAAAGACCAGCTAGCCCATTGGATGAGTTATTTTTTAGCCAATACAATTATGTTTTCTCCTGCCCGTGAGATGGAAAGCTCTAACAAGCAGGATATTGATAGGGTGCTGTCTTATTTAAAAGCGAATATTTATGCTGATGCATCCATTCGAGATACCATTCGAGGCTGGTTAAATAGCCTCAGTCGCTGGCGCGTTTCGCGTTCCGCCGAGAACCATGCGTTAGAAATGTTCGAGTTATATTTAGGAATATTTAATGACACAGCTGAAGAGCAGCAAAACACCATTAACGGTGGAAAGGCATGTTCAGCTTGGCTCTTAACTGACAATGGAGATGATTATCAATTAAAGAAGGATCCTTATATTGATGAGGGAATAGAGTCAGTAAAAGTGTTCGATAATTTTATTTCCACCTGTGCCGAGTTGTATGACTTAGTAGCTGGGCATCCGTTGGTGATCCCTCGTGTTACAGAGGTTATTGTTAATTACTTCTTAGACGGTTCTACTTCACAAGCTAAGCAGGCCTTAATTCAAAATATAGTAAATACCGGCCCGGTTACCTTTCAAGATATTTTCTTACCAATTATCTTCTCAGAAGAATTTCTGCTCAATTCAGTACGTCCAAAAACCTTTGAAGAAAACATGTTTGGATTTTTACATAGTATGAGCTGGAGCCCTCGGGCAGGTAGCGGAGAGACGGACCGATTCATGATGAATCGAATGCTCAATTCAGGTCGGTTTGATTCTGGGGCTGATATCGGAGTGCATAGAATGGGTTGGGCCTCTATGGAGAGTAAGATTGGGCGGACCCCATTCTTACCTATGGATTCATTGAGTTTTGCTACTTATCACAAAGCTATTCGTGAGTCGGTATTGCTAAATAATCGGGCGTTTGATGGTCGAAATCATCCTGAGCGCACAGACTTCACAGAAGCTGCTGAGCCTTCAGAGCCGCCGTTTACTATCGAAAATGGAGCTTTTTATATTGCAGGAACTGAGAACCTAAAGCCTGAGTTAGATGGCATTAGCGTGCACGATTTTATCGATCTGGTTTTTCTTAGCGCACTGGGCAGAAGAGCAACAAGTGAAGAAACAGAAGGCTTTAAGCAAGAAGGTACAACTAGAGACTATTTAAGGTTTTATGACGAAGCGCTGGAATTGCGGCGCAGCGGCGGCGGCGATGACGAAATTTACGAGTACTGGGTAGATGACTTTGCTGAAATCATGCTTGATTACATCTCTCGTCTACCTGAGTTTTATTATTACCGTTCAGTAGAAGGCTAGAGGCCAAAGATATGAAAAGAAGAAATTTTTTAAAGTTTGCCTCTTCTATGGCTGCAGCGAAAGCACTACCTGTAGGGCTAGGAATGAGTTTAATGGCCCAGCGCGCTTATGCCGCCAGTCCAAACTATTCTGCAGTGAATATTGCGTTACCCCCGGTGATGCCGCAGATAATTAATATTTTTATGTACGGTGGCGCGTCCGAATTGGCTGGTAATTTATCCAATATGGTCGACATAAATACTAACTCCATGAACGATTATTCAGCGGGTAACGCCTTTGGTAGTGGGATTTTAACCTCAACTACTGAAGGAGGACAAATTACTGCGAATAATTTTTGGGCTAATGCGGGTGGCACCCACATGGAGGAAATGTTGGCAGCAGATGATATGGCGGTATATCGGACTATTTACAAGCAAAAAAGCCCAACTCGCTCTCATCGTGAAAGTATTTATATGTCCCATAAAGGCACCATTGATATTGAAAATGCACCGGGTATCGGTTCTCGCTTGGCGTTGATGATGATGGAAAATGCTAGCAGCTATGCGGGTGCGATTATGGCTGATGGATCTATTATGGGAAGTTTAGATAACCTCACACTTCCATTTGTATCGTTCGAAGGCGATTCACAAACATTTGCATTAGATCCATCAAATACCATACCCTTGTATCTAAGGGGGCTAACTATGGACGATGAATTTAACAACCCATATAGTCGAGGTAGTCTTGGGGGTTCGGAAGATTCTATAAATACATTATTACAAACACGATTAGCTCAAATAGAGTCTTCAAGAAGTAAGTACAGTTCAGCCTGGAATGGCTTTGACAAGCGCGACGAGCTTGAAGGCCGCATGACAGAATTGTCTGAGCTGCTAGAGGGAACGGACGCGAATGGTAACTTATCAAGTGCTGCTTCTCTGGGTGTTACATACCCTAATACTAACTTTGGCCGCCAATTAGAGTCAGCAATCACTTTAGCTATCCATAATCCTCAAACCTTGTATATGGCGGTTGGAACCCCAGGCTTAGGTGGTTGGGATGACCATAACAATGGCATTGATCGTTACCCCGATCGAATGGATCAATTGATGGAGGCAGTTAAAGCGGGTATGGCGCATATTAATGCATCTAATGGCGTATCTACTTTGTCGGGCAATACACGAAACAGTACAGATAATATTGTCATTAACGTAATGGGTGATTTTGGTCGCCTAGTGAACCTAAATGGATCAGGTGGCTGGGATCATGCCAACAACCAAAACCTTTATACCTTTGGTGGTGCCGATGTAAGGCCAGCAAAAGAAACGGCGGCCATGGGCACGGTTGTGGGTAATACCGAACGTTCAGGTACCAGTAAAACAAATAATCAATATACAGTGCCAGCGACCGATAGTGCCACATGGGAACCTATGTCAGTGGCATCATCTATTTATGGTTATTTTGGTGCCACCAATCCTAACGTGATGACAGCCAGCCCGGACAATGAAGATGGTGATGTTCGTTTAGAAGATAAACTGTAGGAGTTCACCCTTTCAGCGATTAGATGAACTGAGAACGATTAAGCGAACCCCCAAAAGCCCCTAGCCAAAAGATATTATTGGCTAGGGGCTTTCTTATTGCTTACTAACTTTAGCTGGCGGTTCAATTAGTTAAACGCCTTGCTAAAATCAAGTTGTACAAAGTAGGCGCCATCATCATTGATTATTGCATCGGTATAATTCCGGTGATAGTAACCAATACGAGTATCGATAGAGGTGTTACTGCTGGTCTTGTAAATGTATTTTGTACCCAGTGTAGCTGTTTGCATCTCGCTTAGGCGAATGTCGGCAGAGGCATACTGAGGCAACGTGATATCGTCGAATACCGAGCCTGACTCCACTTCAATTGTTCGGGTATAAAAGTTGGCAGCACTTTGATGGTATATTCTGGCAAACGGCTCAAGTACGTGCTTATTACTGAGTGGAAAGTTATATGTACCCTCAAAAGTATGAGAATTTAGATCCCAGTCGTCTTGGTGATAGCGATAAGTGAGCCCTAAATGATGGCCGCTTGATGGCAATTCATGTTTGATTTTAGTGTATAGAATAACACGGGTTCTTACATCGGGCCGGTACTCTGAAACCTGAGTTAATTCCACGTCGTCTGCATCTGCGACACTGATGATTTTGTAGGGGTCGGTATGATAGCCAAGAGATTCGCTAAACGTTAGGTTGAACATGGCCTGGGTGCGGCGGTTGATCACATAGGTTAAGCCGAATAAGGCATCTATTGAATGTTTGGTGCCTTGACCATATGTTTGCCCTCCGCCGACCTCAGATAATGGCTCTGGAGTAGTTTCGTCGCTCCTGCTGACTTTGTCGGTAGCCAGCCCAAGTGCTGCAGTGAGAGTGTAAGACTTGTCTTCTGCATCCTTCTCAACCCCAAGGCTTCCCCCTAGAGCGGTGTAGTCACCTTCAACTGAAACATAGGTTCCTAATTTTGAGCGCCACAATCTAGCCCATTCGTGACCCCACTGAACGTCAAAAGAAAGCCTAGTATCATCAAATGCAACTTTGCCACCACTGCTCCCGGCACCTGAAACACCACCACCAGATACCCCAGAGACAGATACTGTCTCTGAGTCTGGGAGTGCTCCAGAAGGAGTTGCACCACTGAGTGTGTCGAATACTAGTCCTAATTTAATCGTATCTTTATCACTTAGGTTACCGCTGATCATGGCCATGTACGTATCAACAGTGACATAATCCGGCTCTTCATAATAAAGGTAGCCTACATCTAAATCCCAATTGCTATAAAGAGGAGCTTCTCCTTCTGCTTGGGCATGAGGCAGAGCTAGAAGTGAGCCAGCAGCTAAACTCAATTGACCAGTTATTCTCCTGAACGACCTGTCATGACCACTTGTTTTGTTACTCGCATGCTTTGTATTCATTTTAGTTACAACCACAGCCGCCACCTCCAACACTGGTACCACCCGTAGAGCCTTCCTTACTAAAATAGATGTGATCGTTAACATAGCCATCGATCTGACTCCCCTCAAGAGACATTTCTTTTTTAGCTAAGAGCCCTTTCTGCCAAGGCTTAACTGTTTCAATTTTAGTCATTGGCTCGATGATGGAGCAGGCGGAAAGCAGCAGTGAAGCTAATACGGCTAGAGTGCATTTGAAGGCATGGCTGTGCATATAGTAATCATCTCTATCTAAGGCATTGAGTGAAATAGATTCAGTACTATATAACTATAGATGATAATCGTTAGTGACTCGGTTCCCAAACAAACAAAAAAGGTAATTAAGCTTTGTACACTTAACATACAAATCATGCTTGACATTGTATTAAAATAGCCCTGTTTAATTTTTCAACAGTCGTCTTTCTAGGCCGCATATTTACTAGGCTTCAAGGAAATAATAGAGTTGACAGGTGGGGTAGATCACTTTATAATTCGCGTCCCTGTAAAAAGGGGTAAGCGGAATTATCTTTCATTTTCGGAGTTCTTGGTTATGCAAAACCAGAAAATTCGTATCCGGCTGAAGGCCTTTGACCATCGCCTGATCGACCAGTCTACACAAGAAATTGTTGAGACAGCTAAACGCACTGGCGCTCAGGTTCGTGGTCCTATACCGCTGCCCACACGTAAAGAGCGTTTAACAATATTGGTTTCACCGCACGTCAACAAAGACGCGCGCGATCAATATGAGATTCGTACACACAAGCGCATGCTCGACATTGTCGAGCCTACTGAGAAAACAGTAGACGCGCTTATGAAGTTAGATCTAGCTGCGGGTGTTGAAGTTCAAATTAGCCTTGGTTAATTTGTATTAAAAACTTTAAACACGCGCACTGATCTGGCATCAGTGTAACGCTTTTTGGGCGGCCATAGTGGGTATTCAGCCCCGTACACAAGAGGTATTAACATGGCACTTGGATTAGTAGGTAAAAAAGCGGGTATGACCCGTATATTTACTGAAGACGGCGCTTCCATTCCAGTAACAGTTATTGAGATTACACCTAACCGTGTATCTCAAATTAAAACAACTGATACTGATGGATACAACGCCGTACAAGTAACAGCAGGCGAGAAAAAGGCTTCACGCGTTTCTAAAGCTGCGGCAGGTCACTTTGCGAAGGCAAATGTAGCTGCAGGCAGTCGTTTGTTGGAATTCCGTACTGAAGAAGTAGCGGAATTCAGTGTTGGTGACGAATTAACAGTAGCTCGCTTTGAAGCGGGTCAAACTGTTGATGTTACTGGCACATCTAAAGGTAAAGGTTTCCAAGGTGGTATCAAGCGCTGGAATTTCAGCATGCAAGATGCGACTCACGGCAACTCCTTGTCTCACCGTTCAAACGGTTCTATCGGTCAATGCCAAACACCAGGTCGTGTTTGGAAAGGCAAAAAAATGTCTGGCCACATGGGCGCTGAACGCGTAACAACTCAAAACCTTGAGATTGTTCGCGTAGATGCGGAAAGCAACTTAATCCTGGTAAAAGGTGCGCTTCCGGGCTGCACTGGTGGTCAATTGATCATTAAGCCAGCGATCAAAGCTCGCGGATAAGGGGGGAATCAATGGATATTAATATTCAAGGTGGATCCACTGTTACACTTTCAGATGCTGCTTTTGCTCGTGATTATAACGAAGCATTGGTTCATCAGTTAGTAACAGCCTACCTAGCAGGCGCCCGTCAAGGCTCTAAAGCACAGAAAAGTCGCTCAGATGTAAGCGGCGGCGGTGCAAAGCCATGGCGTCAAAAGGGTACTGGCCGAGCACGTGCTGGTACTTCTCGTGGTCCGATTTGGCGTAGTGGTGGTGTAACATTTGCTGCACGCCCTCGTGACTTCGATCAAAAGTTAAACAAAAAGATGTATCGCGCAGCGATGCAGGCTATTTGGTCTGAGCTTGTTCGTCAGGATCGTTTAGTAGTAGTAGATAGCTTTGATGTGAGTGATCACAAAACTAAAGCGTTTGCCGCTAAATTATCTAGCATGGATTTAACTAACGTTCTTATTGTTGATGCAGAAGTTAACAAGAACGTTTATCTAGCGTCTCGCAATCTACCAAACGTAGCTGTTGCTGAAGCTGATGGTGTTGATCCTGTTAGTCTGATTTCTTTCGAGAAAGTGCTTGTAACAGTTGCCGCACTTAAGAAAGTTGAGGAGATGTTAGGATGAACCAAGAGCGTATATATAAAGTTCTACTTGGGCCTCATATCTCTGAGAAAGCAACAGTTGTAGCGGATAGAGACGGCCAGTTCGTTTTCCGTGTAGCACCTGACGCAACCAAGCCAGAAATAAAAGCAGCCGTTGAGTTCTTATTCGAAGTTAAAGTTCGAAATGTACAAGTTCTTAACATTAAAGGTAAAACCAAGCGTACAGCGCGTGGAATTGGCAAGCGAAACGGTCTGCGTAAAGCATACGTTCGTTTAGCTGACGGTCACGACATTGACTTCGCTGACGTCGAGTAATAAGGAGTAGTTAAGATGGCATTATTAAAAACCAAGCCAACTTCTGCCGGACGTCGTCACGTTGTTAAGGTCGTTAATTCGGATCTTCACAAAGGTCGTCCGCACTCTGCATTGACAGAGAAGCAAAGTAAGTCTGGTGGTCGTAATAACAACGGTCGTATCACTACTCGTCATATTGGCGGTGGTCATAAGCAGTTATACCGTATTGTTGATTTTAAGCGTAACAAAGATGGCATTCCAGCCAAAGTTGAACGTTTAGAGTACGATCCAAACCGTAGCGCAAACATTGCATTAGTATGTTATGCCGATGGTGAACGTCGTTACATTCTAGCCCCTAAAGGCTTGAATGCTGGTGATCAAATCATCTCTGGCGAAACTGCACCTATTAAAGTGGGTAGCACGATGGCGGTACGTAACTTGCCTTTGGGTAGTGTTATACACAACATCGAACTGAAACCTGGTAAAGGCGGCCAAATGGCTCGCTCTGCAGGAACTTCAGCGCAGTTAATCGCAAAAGAAGGCGCGTATGTAACATTGCGTCTTCGTTCAGGTGAAATGCGTAAGATTCTTGCTGACTGTCGTGCCACATTGGGCGAAGTAAGCAATTCAGAACACAGCCTTCGTCAATTAGGTAAAGCTGGTGCAAGTCGCTGGCGTGGTGTTCGTCCTACTGTTCGTGGTGTAGCAATGAACCCGGTAGATCACCCACATGGTGGTGGTGAAGGTCGTACTTCAGGTGGTCGTCACCCAGTATCTCCTTGGGGTGTACCGACTAAAGGCTATAAAACTCGTAAGAATAAGCGTACTGACAAGCTAATTGTCCGTCGCCGTTCTAAATAACGGATAGGGTGAATTAAATGCCACGTTCATTAAAGAAAGGTCCATTTGTTGACCATCACCTTATGGCTAAGGTTGAATCCGCTCTAGAAAAGGGAGATCGCAAACCAATTAAGACTTGGTCACGTCGATCTACTATTTTCCCTGAGTTTGTTGGTTTGACTATTGCAGTCCATAATGGTCGTCAACATGTACCAGTACTTGTAAGCGAAGAAATGGTTGGGCACAAGTTAGGCGAATTCGCCGGGACTCGTACCTATAAAGGTCACGTTGCTGATAAAAAGGCTAAGAGGTAATTTGAGATGGAAACAGTCGCTAAACTAAAAAGCGCTCGTCTTTCTGCTCAGAAAGCCAGATTAGTTGCGGATCAAATCCGCGGTAAATCAGTAGCAGACGCTTTAAACATTTTGTCTTTCAGCCCTAAAAAGGGTGCAGATTTAATCAAGAAAGTTCTTGAATCTGCAATCGCAAACGCTGAGCACAACGATGGTGCTGACGTAGACGAGCTGGAAGTGTCTACCATCTTCGTTGACGAAGCTATGACTATGAAACGTATTCGCCCTCGTGCGAAGGGACGCGCAGATCGCATTCTAAAACGTTCATGTCATATCACCGTTAAGGTAACAGAGGTCTAAGGTTATGGGTCAGAAAGTACATCCTACGGGCATGCGCCTGGGCATTACCAAAGATCACAACTCTGTTTGGTATGCTGGAAAAGATAAGTATGCAGATCAACTGCTAACCGATATTCAAGTTCGTTCTCTTATTGAGAAACGTCTTGAGAAAGCATCAGTGAGTAAAGTTGTAATTGAGCGTCCAGCTCAGACTGCTAAAATCACCATTCACACAGCCCGTCCAGGCATCGTGATTGGTAAAAAAGGTGAAGACGTGGACCGCTTACGTAAAGACGTAGCGGACATGATGGGTGTTCCCGTTCATCTTAACATTGAAGAGATTCGCAAGCCTGATCTTGATGCGAAGCTTGTTGGCCAGTCAGTAGCTAGCCAATTAGAGCGTCGTGTAATGTTCCGTCGTGCCATGAAGCGTGCAGTTCAAAATGCAATGCGTGGTGGTGCTCAGGGCATTAAGATTCAAGTAAGCGGTCGTTTAGGCGGTGCAGAAATTGCTCGTGCAGAATGGTACCGTGAAGGCCGAGTGCCTCTACATACTCTTCGTGCAGATATCGATTATGCTACCTACGAAGCTCACACAACTTATGGTGTTATTGGCATCAAGGTGTGGATCTTCAAAGGCGAAATCCTTGGTGGTATCGATGAAGTTCGTGCCCGCGCTAAAAGTGGCGGTGCTAAAAAGCAACGCCAAGCGAAGTAAGGGGAGCGTAGAAGATGTTACAACCTAAACGCACAAAATTCCGTAAAATGATGAAAGGCCGCAACCGCGGTCTTGCAAAAGGCAGCAAAGTTAGCTTCGGTCAATACGGCCTAAAAGCTACCGGTCGCGGTCGCATCACTGCACGTCAAATTGAATCGGCTCGTCGTGCGATGAACCGTAAAATTAAACGTGGCGGTAAAATCTGGATCCGTATCTTTCCTGATAAGCCGATTACCAGCAAACCTCTTGAGGTTCGTCAGGGTAAAGGTAAGGGTAACGTTGAATACTGGGTTTGCCAGATTCAGCCAGGTCGTGTCCTTTATGAGATGGAAGGTGTTACTGAAGAGCTAGCGCGTGAAGCGTTTGCACTTGCAGCGGCTAAACTTCCTATTGCAACTCAGTTTGTTACTCGGACGGTGATGTAATGAAAGCACAAGACTTACGTGAAAAATCTGTCGATGAGCTTGGAACCGAGCTTAAAGATTTGTTAGCGGACCAATTTAAATACCGCATGCAAAAGGCGACTGGCCAACTAGGTCAATCTCATTTGCTGAGGGAAGTACGACGCGACATCGCTCGTGTTAAAACTATCATCAACCAGAAAGCAGGTAATTGATAATGGCTGAAGCGATAGTACGTACCCTTCAAGGTAAGGTCGTTAGCGACAAAATGGACAAAACTGTTACTGTTATGATTGAGCGCCGCGTAAAGCACCCAATCTACGGTAAATTTGTTAAACGCTCCACTAAGCTGCACGCGCATGACGAACAAAACGAATGTCTAATTGGTGACACCGTGACTGTTCGTGAATGTCGTCCGCTATCAAAATCCAAATCTTGGATGCTGGTTAGCGTTGACGAACGTGCAACCAAGGTGTAAGCCCAGGAATTATAGGAGCTATAAACCATGATTCAAACTCAATCAATGCTTGAAGTTGCTGATAATAGCGGCGCAAAGCGCGTAATGTGTATTAAAGTACTAGGCGGTTCACACCGTCGTTACGCGCGAGTAGGCGATCTGATTAAAGTTACTGTTAAGGAAGCAATTCCACGCGGTAAAGTTAAAAAAGGTCAAGTACTTGATGCTGTTGTTGTACGCACCCGCTCAGGTGTTCGTCGTCAAGATGGATCTTTGATCAAATTTGACTCGAATGCTGCGGTTTTGCTTAATGCAAGCCAAGCACCAATCGGTACTCGTATCTTCGGGCCTGTGACTCGTGAACTTCGTAATGAAAAGTTCATGAAGATTGTATCACTCGCTCCTGAAGTACTTTAGGAGACTGAAAATGAAAAAAATTCGTCGTGAAGATGAAGTGATTGTTATCACAGGTAAAGACAAGGGTAAGCGCGGCACAGTAAATGCCGTACTTCCCGACGGTCGTTTGATCGTTGCCGGTGTTAATATGATCAAGAAACACCAAAAGCCAAATCCATACTTAGGTCAACCTGGTGGTATCGTTGAAAAGGAAGCTGGAATACAAGCTTCTAACGTTGCTATCTTTAACTCTAAGTCTGGCCAAGCAGATCGTGTTGGTTTCTCAGTGCTTGAAGACGGACAAAAAGTTCGTATCTTCAAATCCACTGGCGAACAGCTAGACGCATAAGGGTGCCACTATGTCTCGTTTAAAAGATTTATACAAAAGCGAAGTGGTAGCCAAACTGCAAGAAGAATTTGGCTATCAAAATGTTATGCAAGTGCCGAAAGTAACCAAAATCACCCTAAATATGGGTGTTGGTGAAGGCATTGGCGACAAGAAGCAAGTCGAAGCTGCAGTAGTGGACTTAGAAACCCTAGCCGGTCAAAAGGTTGTGGTAACTAAAGCTCGCAAATCTGTCGCAGGCTTTAAAGTTCGAGAAGGCTGGCCTATTGGCGTTAAAGTGACTCTACGTGCAGAACGCATGTGGGAATTCATGGATCGTCTAGTAGACATTGCCTTACCACGTGTACGTGACTTCCGCGGCCTGAACGGTAAATCGTTCGACGGTCGTGGTAATTACAGCATGGGTGTGAAAGAACAGATCATTTTCCCTGAAATCGAATACGATAAAGTGGATAAAATTCGTGGTCTGGACATCACCGTGACAACTACTGCCAATACTAACGATGAAGGCCGTGCACTACTTCGCGCACTGAACTTCCCGTTCCGTACATAAGGAGTAGGACATGGCAAAAATTTCGATGAAACAGCGCGAGCTGAAACGCGAAAAATTAGTAGCAAAATATGCTGAAAAGCGTGATGCGTTACGTGCAATTATAAAATCTCATACATCTTCGGAAGAAGAAGTATGGAATGCGCAAATGGCGCTACAAAAATTGCCACGTGATTCGTCACCAGCTCGTCAGCAAAATCGTTGTCAAATGACGGGACGCCCACATGGCGTTTACCGTAAGTTCAAACTTTCTCGCATTATGATTCGCGAGCAAGGAATGATGGGCAACATCCCAGGCCTGAAAAAGGCCAGTTGGTAAGCATTTCCATTGGGGTCTAGTTTTCTAGGCTCCCTTGGTAGCTGCACAACAGAGAGGTTAAAGTATGAGTATGCAAGATACTTTGGCGGATATGATAACTCGTATTCGCAATGCGCAGGGCGCTGGTAAAGCCACTGTTGCAATGCCTTCTTCCAAAGTGAAGGCGTCGGTAGCTGAAGTTCTAAAGAGCGAAGGTTACATTGCAGATTTTGAGGTTGACGGAAGCGTTAAACCCACATTAAGTATCGATCTTAAGTATTACGAAGGTAAGCCTGTTATTGAAACAATTAAACGTGTTTCTCGTCCAGGTCTTCGTACATACAAAGGTTCGACCGAATTGCCTAAAGTTGAAGCGGGTCTTGGTATTGCTATCATTTCCACTTCCAAAGGTATCATGACTGATCGTGCGGCTCGCGCTGCTGGTATCGGTGGTGAAGTGATTTGTACGGTATTTTAAGGGGAGTTTGAGATGTCTCGTATAGCAAAAGCTCCTGTTGCCTTACCGGCTGGCGTTGAAGTGAAAATTTCTGACGCGCAGATCACTGTAAAAGGTAAACAAGGATCATTAGATCTAAGCCTGCATTCTTCTGTTGAAGTTAAACAAGAAGACAATGTGCTGCTTTTTGGAACCCGTGGTGGTGACAAAGGCGCACTTGCAATGGCAGGTACATTCCGTTCACTGGTTAACAACATGGTTACAGGTGTTACCCAGGGATTTGAAAAGAAACTTATATTGCAAGGTGTTGGTTACCGTGCAAAAGCTTCTGGCAAAGTCCTGAACTTATCTCTGGGGTTTTCACACCCAGTTGACTATCAGCTTCCTGATGGCGTTACTGCTGAAACACCTACTCAAACCGAGATTGTAATCAAGGGTTTGGATAAGCAGCAAGTAGGCCAGGTAGCGGCGGAAATTCGCGCTTATCGTCCACCAGAGCCTTATAAAGGCAAAGGCGTACGTTATGCTGACGAACATGTTCGTCGTAAAGAAGCTAAGAAGAAATAGGGTTAAGTCATGAACGAGAAGAAAACAGCGCGTATTCGTCGTGCTCGCCGCGCTCGTGTCAAAATGCGCGAGCTTGGTGCGACCCGTCTATGTGTGAATCGTACACCACGTCACATTTACGCACAGATTATTTCGTCCGATGGTGCCAACATTTTAGCGACCGCCTCCACTGTAGAGAAAGATCTGCGTGAAGGTAAAACTGGTAACGCTGAAGCTGCGGCAAAAGTAGGTCAGCTAATTGCTGAACGTGCTATTGCTAAGGGCATTAAAAAAGTTGCATTTGATCGATCTGGGTTTAAATACCACGGCCGCTTAAAAGCATTAGCTGACGCAGCTCGCGACGGCGGACTGGAATTCTAAGGGGCGTAACATGGCAAATGAACGTGTAGAACGCAATGGCGAAGGCGACCTTCAAGAGAAGTTAGTCCAAGTTAACCGCGTTGCAAAAGTAGTTAAAGGTGGTCGTATCTTCGGCTTCACTGCTCTAACAGTAGTGGGCGATGGTAAAGGCCGTGTAGGTTTTGGTCGTGGTAAGGCTCGTGAAGTTCCAACAGCTATTCAAAAAGCTATGGATAACGCGAAGCGTAACATGATTGATGTGAAACTTGACGGTGACACATTGCAGTACCCAGTTAAGTCGTCTCACGGCGGCTCAAAGGTGTACATGCAACCAGCCTCACAAGGTACCGGTATTATTGCCGGCGGCGCAATGCGTGCCGTACTTGAAATGGTGGGTGTTCACAATGTTCTGGCGAAGTGCTACGGCTCTACGAATCCAGTTAACGTTGTACGTGCAACCGTGAATGGTCTACGTGAAATGCGTAGTCCGGAACAAGTTGCTGCCAAGCGCGGTAAATCTGTAGAAGAGATTCTGGGGTAGTCCGACATGGCAATAGTTAAAGTAACACAAACACGCAGTACAATTGGCAAGATACCTAAGCACATCGCTACGATGAAAGGCTTGGGGCTTCGCCGCATTGGTCACACAGTGGAACTAGAAGATACTGACGCGATTCGCGGCATGATCAACAAAGTTCACTACATGATTAAAGTTGAGGCAGAGTAATATGAAACTTAATACTCTTAGCCCAGCACCTGGTTCTCGTCCTACCCGTAAACGCGTTGGTCGCGGTATCGGTAGTGGCTTGGGCAAGACTGCTGGCCGTGGCCACAAAGGTCAAAAAGCTCGTTCTGGCGGTAGTGTGAAGCCTGGATTTGAGGGTGGTCAGATGCCTTTACAGCGTCGTCTGCCTAAATTCGGTTTTACATCACGTCAAGCTCAGTATGTTGCAGAAATTCGTCTTAACGAACTCGTAGCAACTGGTATGGACGTAATCGATCTAGCCGCTTTGAAAAACGCCGATATTATCGGTCATAAAATCAAGCGTGCTCGTGTGATTCTATCTGGCGAAATCAATAAAGCTGTTACCGTTAAAGGTCTGAAAGTGACCAAAGGTGCACAAGCTGCTATTGAAGCCGCCGGTGGTAAAGTAGAAGAATAAGGACCATTTAGATGGCTAAGCAAGGCTCACAAGCAACAGGTATGGCTCCAGCAGGACTGGGCGAACTTTGGTCTCGTATCAAGTTCGTTCTGATCGCAATAGTCGTTTACCGTATTGGCGCACATATTCCAGTACCAGGTATAAATCCTGATCGTCTAGCGGCGTTATTCGAACAGAATCAAGGCACTATCCTGAGCATGTTTAATATGTTCTCGGGTGGTGCGTTGGAACGTATGTCGATTTTCGCTCTAGGTATCATGCCGTATATTTCTGCATCTATTATTATGCAGTTATTGTCGGCGGTGAGCCCGCACCTTGAAGCCCTCAAAAAAGAGGGTGAAGCTGGTCGTCGTAAAATCAGTCAATATACTCGTTACGGCACTGTGCTGTTAGCGCTGGTTCAAGGCTTCGGTGTATCCGCGGGCTTGGCTAGTCAGGGTATATCATTTGACGCGTCTCCACTTTATTACTTAACAGCTGTCTCATCATTTGTATGTGGTGCTGTTTTCTTAATGTGGTTGGGTGAACAAGTGACTGAGCGAGGTATCGGCAACGGTATTTCGCTACTGATTTTTGCCGGTATTGTTGCAGGCTTGCCTGGTGCCATCGGTCAATCTTTTGAATCTGCCCGCCAAGGCGATACTAACATCTTATTGTTGTTAGGCATCGCATTGCTTGCAGTATTGATTGTGGCGTTTGTTGTTTTCGTTGAACGAGGACAGCGTCGTATCGCAATCAATTACGCTAAGCGCCAACAAGGTCGCAAAGTTTTTGCGGCCCAAAGTAGTCACCTACCATTAAAAATTAACATGGCAGGGGTGATTCCACCAATCTTCGCATCGTCTATTCTTTTGTTCCCAGCAAGTATGGGTCAATGGTTTGGTCGCACAGAAGGAATGGAATGGTTACAAGATGTGTCTTTGGCTTTAGGGCCTAGCCAACCTTTGTATTTAATTCTGTTTTCATTGGCGGTAATCTTCTTTTGCTACTTCTACACGGCTCTAATGTTCAATTCCAAGGACATTTCTGAGAACTTGAAGAAGTCTGGTGCGTTTATTCCTGGGATCCGTCCCGGTATACAAACTGCTCAATATGTTGATAGTGTTCTAGGCAGATTAACTTTGTTTGGTGCTTTATACATAACTGCTGTATCATTGCTGCCCCAATTCCTGGTGGTAGCGGCTGACATGCCCTTCTACTTCGGTGGGACCTCATTACTTATTGTAGTGGTGGTTGTCATGGATTTTATGTCACAAGTGCAATCTCATCTGATGTCTCATCAGTATGAAGGCCTTATGAAAAAATCTAACTTACAAGGGGTTGGCGGCGGAATGGTACGCTAATCAAGTCTTCTGGAGACTTTCAATGAAAGTACGCGCTTCAGTTAAGAAGATGTGTCGTGAATGTAAAATCATTCGTAGAAACGGCAGTGTGCGTGTGATCTGTACAGATCCTAAGCACAAGCAACGTCAAGGTTAAATCCTTAAGTTGCAATGGGGGATAGGCTTAATCGGCTGAAATGGGTAACCATTTTGGCTGAGGATTTTCATTAAAACGCCTATCCAAAAATATTATTCACACGCTTAATGCGTGATGGAGTGAATTATGGCTCGTATAGCCGGTGTAAACATTCCTGACAACAAACACGCGGTCATTTCATTGACCTATGTGTTTGGTGTTGGATTGCCTACTGCTAAGCTTATTTGTAAAGCAGTTGGTATTGAAGAATCAACTAAAATTGCCGACTTGTCTGATGAAAAATTAGATGAAGTTCGTACTGAAGTTGGCAAGTATACTGTCGAAGGTGACCTTCGTCGTGAAGTAAGCATGAGCATCAAACGTTTGATGGATCTTGGTTGCTACCGTGGTATTCGTCATCGTCGCAGTCTGCCTCTACGTGGACAGCGCACGAAAACTAACGCGCGCACCCGTAAGGGTCCACGCAAGCCAATTAAGCGTTAAAGGGGCAGGGTTGATTTATGGCAAAGCCACAACGTAACGTCAAGAAAAAGATTAAAAAGACCGTTGTAGACGGCGTGGCGCATATACATGCGTCATTCAATAACACTATCGTAACGATTACCGACCGTCAGGGTAACGCTCTTTCATGGGCAACTGCGGGTGGTTCTGGTTTCCGAGGGTCTCGTAAGAGTACCCCTTTCGCTGCACAGGTTGCTGCGGAACGCGCTGGTGAAGCTGCAAAAGAATACGGTTTGAAAAACTTAGATGTGGAAGTTAAAGGTCCAGGTCCAGGTCGTGAATCGGCTGTTCGTGCATTAAATGCATGTGGCTATAAAATTGGCAACATAACCGATGTGACACCTATACCTCACAACGGCTGTCGCCCACCGAAAAAACGTCGCGTTTAAGGAGACAGAACTATGGCTCGTTATATTGGTCCTAAGTGTAAGCTGTCTCGTCGTGAAGGTACTGACCTTTTCTTGAAGAGCGGCGTTCGCGCACTTGATTCAAAATGTAAAATCGAAACTAAACCAGGTATGCACGGCGCAGGTCGCGGTCGCTTATCTGATTACGGTTTACAACTACGTGAAAAGCAAAAAGTTCGTCGTATCTATGGCGTACTAGAAAAGCAATTCCGTGGTTACTATAAAGAAGCTGCACGTGTCAAAGGTGCAACAGGTGAGAACTTGTTACAACTTCTTGAAACACGTTTAGATAACGTGGTTTATCGTATGGGCTTTGGCTCAACACGCTCTGAATCTCGTCAGTTGGTATCGCACAAAGCCATCTCTGTTAACGGTCAGACTGTTAACGTTGCGTCTTATACTGTTAAGGCTGGTGATGTTGTTGCGATTCGTGAAAAAGCAAAAGCTCAATTACGTATTAAAGGTGCACTAGAACTTGCAGCTTTACGTGGTGATCTTGCTTGGATCGACGTAGATACTAAAAAAATGGAAGGTACGTTCAAAGCAGTTCCAGAACGTTCTGAGCTATCAGCCGAGATTAACGAACAGTTAATCGTCGAATTGTACTCTAAGTAATATAGGAACAGGGGCAGCTATGCAGCGTTCAGTGAACGAATTTCTAACTCCGCGTCACATTCAAGTAGAGCAGGTTAGCAATACACAGGCTAAAGTTACTCTGGAACCACTTGAACGTGGTTTCGGACATACATTAGGTGCTGCATTGCGTCGTATCCTTCTCTCTTCAATGCCGGGTGCGGCAATTGTGGAAGTGGAAATTGACGGTGTACTTCATGAGTACAGCACTATTGAAGGCGTACAAGAAGACGTAATCGAAATCTTGTTAAACCTGAAAGGTGTTGCAGTGAAACTGCACGAGCGCGAAGAAGCTTACCTAACTCTTCATAAATCTGGCTCAGGTCAGGTTACAGCTGGAGATATTCAGTTGGATCACGGTGTAGAAATCGCGAATCCAGAGCATGTTATTGCCAACTTAGGCGATAAAGGCGAACTGAAGATGACCATTAAGGTTTCGGCTGGTCGTGGTTATGAAACTGTAGAGTCTCGTAATCAGAATGAAGAAGAGACAAAGGCAATTGGTAAATTGCAGTTGGATGCGACTTACAGCCCTGTTAAGCGTGTAGCTTACGGTGTTGAGAATGCTCGTGTTGAACAACGTACTGATTTAGACAAGTTAGTTATCGATCTGGAAACTAACGGTACGATTGAACCTGAAGAAGCAATTCGACGTTCTGCTACAATCTTGCAACAACAGCTTGCAGTGTTTGTAGATTTAGAAAACGAAGCTGAGCCAGAACTAGAAGAAGTAGAAGACGAGATTGATCCGATTTTACTTCGCCCAGTTGATGACTTAGAGCTTACTGTGCGTTCAGCGAACTGTTTAAAAGCAGAAAATATTTACTACATCGGTGATCTGATTCAGCGCACCGAAGTTGAATTGCTTAAAACTCCAAACTTGGGTAAGAAGTCATTAACAGAAATTAAAGACGTTCTGGCTTCTCGTGGGTTGTCTCTAGGTATGCACCTTGAGAATTGGCCACCAGCCAGTTTGAAAAAAGATGACAAAGCACTTGCCTAAGGCAGGTTTGAGGTAAGGAATTAAACATGCGCCATCGTAAAAGTGGTCGTCACTTAAACCGAACTAGTTCACATCGCCAAGCTATGTTTAAAAACATGGCCGTGTCTTTGATTGAACATGAGATCATTAGAACGACTTTGCCTAAAGCAAAGGAGTTACGTCGTGTTGCAGAACCGTTGATCACGTTAGCAAAAGAAGATTCTGTTGCTAATCGTCGTTTAGCGTTCTCACGCACACGCTCTAAAGAAGCGGTAGGTAAACTATTCAGCGAACTTGGTCCTCGTTACCAAGAGCGTACTGGTGGTTACTTACGAATTCTTAAGTGTGGATTCCGTACGGGCGATAACGCTCCTATGGCATACGTAGAACTAGTTGATCGTCCAGTAGCTGAAGAAATTGTTGAAGAATCTGAAGATTAATCAACACTTTTAAGTGAACGATAAAAAGGCACCCTGTTCATTCAGTGGTGCCTTTTTTTATGATATATATCACAAGATTTTATTAAGCGATTACACACAAGAATTGATCAAAATTAGATTCAAATAGAAGTTGGTATATGACAGATTTAAGCGAGATGGAAGTCACAAAAGAGTTACAAAACCTAAATATTTTATCTAAATTAAAAACGTTAACTGTAATAGGCTTTTTAGAAGGGATGTCGTTTCTATTGTTACTAGGCATCGCTATGCCGGTTAGATACTACTTCGATTATTCTGAGCTTGTGAGATATATCGGTATGGCTCATGGAGTTTTGTTTATGGCTTTTCTATTCGTCTTGCTGACTACGGCCGCAAAAGTAAAGATGCCGTTATGGAGCATGCCAGTTGGTGTAATCAGTGCATTACTGCCATTTGGGCCATTCGTCTTTGATTATCTTTTAAAGAGATCACTGGTAAAATAAAGGTATGATATTCAATATGTTTTTAACAAAAAAAGGGGCGTTAGCCCCTTTAATAATCTGAAATATATTCAAGTAAGCTACTTCATGTAGTCGTCATATTTTTCAATATAATCATTCATGTTTGCAAGTAACATTGAGCGATACTGCTCAGTGAAGTAATTAATTGCATCTGCCTTATTTTCCTCGGCTTGTTCTTTACTGCCAGCTGAAGAAGCTACAATAAATGCATTAAAGCGTGCAGCAGCATAGAGCATACTAGCACTCACTTTTCCTAAGTCGTGATCCGTAGAAAGCTCGTTAGCTACTTTGATAAAAGCATCAGTACGTTTAAAAAAGTCTTTGTCCATTTTCTGGATGGTCTTAACCTCTTCCTCTGCCATTATGGGCCTCTCTTTTTCTATGTATTAAAACTTGTAAGATTGCCCTAATGGACAATCACTCAAATATTACTTGCTACAGCATTGTTTTCAAAAACTTAGCTGTATGACTGCCTTTCACTTTAGCCACTTGCTCAGGTGTGCCCTCAGCAATAATATTACCGCCGCCAGATCCACCTTCAGGGCCAAGATCAATAACCCAGTCAGCTGTTTTTACGACATCTAGGTTATGTTCGATCACAACTATCGTATTTCCATGATCTCTTAGTCGATGGAGCACAGCAAGAAGCTGCTCTATATCGTGGAAATGCAAACCTGTTGTTGGTTCATCAAGAATATAAAGTGTTTGGCCGGTGTCTCGTTTACTTAATTCTTTAGACAGTTTAATTCGCTGAGCTTCACCACCTGATAAAGTAGTAGCATTTTGTCCTAGGCGAATATAGCTAAGGCCAACGTCCATTAATGTATCAAGTTTACGCTTAAGTGCTGGAATCGCGGTAAAGAACTCGCAGGCGTCTTCTACCGTCATATCCAACACTTCATGAATATTTTTACCCTTATAGCGGATATCTAAAGTCTCACGGTTGTAGCGTTTACTCTTGCAAATATCACAGGGCACATAGACATCTGCTAAGAAATGCATTTCAACTTTAATAACACCATCGCCCTGACAAGCTTCACAGCGACCACCTTTTACGTTGAAACTAAAACGACCAGCTTTGTAGCCTCTTGAGCGAGCTTCTTCAGTACCTGTAAACAAGTCACGAATAGCCGTGAATAAACCAGTATATGTTGCTGGGTTTGATCTTGGAGTACGCCCGATTGGACTCTGATCTATATCAACGCACTTATCGAAATGATCCATACCTTCTACAGAGATATGGGCCGCAGGCTTTAATGTGGTAGCTTTGTTCAGCTGAGTAGCGGCCAAAGGATACAGTGTTTGATTGATCAGAGTTGACTTACCACTTCCAGAAACACCCGTCACACAAGTGAATACGCCCACAGGGATATTCAATGTTACGTCGTTCAAGTTATTTCCAGAAGCACCAACTAGAGTCAAATGTTTACCATCGACAGCTGGGATACGTATAGCAGGTATTTCGATTTTACGTTTACCAGTTAAAAATTGACCAGTAACAGACTCTTTACACTTAACAATGTTCTTAGGAAGGCCGGCGAAGATGACTTCTCCACCATGTACACCAGCACCAGGACCAATATCTACAATATAATCAGCTGCACGAATAGCGTCTTCGTCATGCTCAACCACAATCACTGTATTGCCTAGGTCACGAAGATGTTCAAGAGTTTTTAATAGTCGATCATTATCACGTTGATGAAGACCAATAGAAGGTTCATCTAATATGTACATAACACCCACTAGGCCGGCACCGATCTGGCTAGCGAGTCTAATACGCTGAGCTTCGCCACCTGATAGGGTGTCTGCGCTCCGATCAAGACTTAAATACTCAAGGCCAACGTTTTCTAAGAACGCTAGGCGATCATTTATTTCTTTAAGAATTTTATTGGCTATTTGTCCGCGCTTACCCTTAAGCTTTAGCTTACCGAAATATTTTAATGCAGGACCTATAGGCATAGAAGTAATGTCAGATATATTGTTATTATCAACAAACACATTACGGCTAGATTCCTTTAGTCGAGAGCCATTGCAAGTGGGGCAGGGCTGTACTGATAATAATTTGGCCAATTCTTCTCGAACCATCGAGCTATCTGTTTCACGATATCGACGATCTAAATTTGGTATTACACCTTCGAATGGATGTTCTTTGATTACGGTATCGCCACGGCTATTTACATAATGGAACTTTACTTCAGCTGTGCCACTGCCAAATAGAAGAGCTTTTTGATTCTTCTTACTAAGTTTCTTGAAGGGTGTATCCATATCAAAACCAAAATGACTAGAAACACTGCATAGCATTTGGTAGTAATAAATAGTACGCCGATCCCATCCGCGAATAGCCCCTTCACCTAAAGTAAGGGTTTCATCTACAATTAATTTATCTGGGTCAAAATATTGATCAACACCCAAGCCATCACATGTGCCGCAGGCACCGGCTGGATTATTAAAAGAAAACATGCGCGGTTCTAATTCGGTAATACTATAGCCACATATTGGGCAGGCAAATTTTGATGAAAACAAAATTTCAATTTTATCGTCTTCCATACCAATTGCTTTGGCCGTACCACCAGTTAATTCCAGTGCGGTTTCTAATGATTCAGCCAAGCGCTGCTTAATATCTGCACGCACTTTAAATCGATCAACAACGACTTCAATAGTGTGTTTTTTGTTTTTATCTAGATCTGGCACATCATCCATATCAACAACGATGCCATCGATGCGCACGCGAACAAAACCCTGGCTGCGAAGTTGTTCGAATAAGTGTAAATGCTCACCTTTTCGTTCTTGAATAATAGGTGCCAATATCATCAACTTAGTGCCTTCTTCCAAGGCAACAATATTATCTACCATTTGGCTGACAATTTGGGCATCCAGTACTTCCCCATGTTCAGGGCATCGAGGCTCTCCTGCACGGGCGTAAAGCAAGCGTAGATAGTCGTAAATTTCTGTAACAGTGCCGACTGTTGAACGAGGATTGTGGCTAGTAGATTTTTGTTCGATGGATATGGCTGGACTTAGGCCTTCAATATGGTCAACGTCTGGCTTTTCCATCATCGATAGAAATTGGCGTGCGTAAGTCGAAAGGCTTTCTACGTATCGACGTTGCCCCTCAGCGTACAAGGTATCAAATGCGAGTGAAGACTTACCAGAACCAGAAAGTCCAGTAATGACCACCAGTTTGTCTCGTGGAATATCTAGATCGATGTTTTTAAGATTGTGGGTGCGCGCACCGCGAACAATAATAGTGTCCATAATTCCAAGAGCCAGATACAAAAGTATGATTGTACCTGTTTGAGATGGCTTTGGCTTGAAGGAATATCAATACAGACCTCTGTAAAAAGACTATTTCACAGAGGCCTTTAATACTAGCAATTAGTTTGCTAAATCTTGCTCTGGCAAGTGATCTTTAGCCCAGTTAATCGCTTGAATTCGATTACCCACATCAATTTTCTTAAATAGGTTATACAAATGAGTTTTAACTGTATGAGTGCTCACGTTGAGTGAATCAGCAATTTCTGAATTTTTGGCGCCACTGGCACTTAATTTAAGAATTTGCTTCTCACGTTTTGTTAGTGAATACACTGCAGGTGGTATCTTGACGGGAGTTTTACGATTATTGCTCATAAAATGACTAAGGAGCTTACGACTAAACCACAATTCTCCAGTTAGAATCGAAGCCATTCCTTTGCTTATGTGGTTTTGACTAACGCCTTTGTAGAAAAACCCTCTGACACATGGCCACTTGAGTAACTTCTCGTGATCACATTCATCTTCTAAATTTACAAAAATAGTGCGATTTTTATGAGGAAGCTGTTCAAGGAATTGACAACAATTTTCATACTTAAGGCCAAGAGCATCGATACAGACGATGTCATCAACTAAGATGCGGCTTAAGTCATGTGGTGTTTGCGTGTCAATAATTTCACACTTAAGGTCAAGATTTTGCTGTAGGTAGCCCAGTAGAAGTGAGTTTTGGATGTTTTTTGGGCCCAGTAACCAAAACTTCTTTTTTAGCTCGATATCCATATCAGGCATTCTCCAATTGTTTCTAACAGATAATGTGGAATTACATTAATTAGAATAATACATTGTAGAGAATAAATGTGTCAAATGACAACCTTTATGCTAACAATTTGACTTATTTTAAATATTGTACTTTAAGTTTAGGAGGTTCTAATAAGCTCATCAAATTGATAGAATGGAGAAATAATTTTTAAAACTAAACATCGATAGCTTAATGACACCCATTGAAAGACGGACAGTATCAACTTTAGCCTTAATATACGCGTTGCGGATGTTTGGTTTGTTTATGGTTTTACCTGTTCTGGTTATCTTTGCAAATGATTACCAGGGGGCAACAGCCACATTAGTGGGTATAGCCATAGGTGCCTATGGCTTAACCCAAGCACTACTGCAAATACCATTCGGAATGTGGTCTGACCGCATAGGCCGAAAACCAGTAATTCTGATTGGATTAACCATATTTACGCTAGGCAGTGCGTTGGCGGCTTCGGCCGATTCTATTTGGATGTTAATAGCGGGTAGAGCTCTACAGGGAGCTGGGGCTGTAGCCAGTACATTAATGGCACTGATGACAGATCTCACACGGGAAGAAAGTCGTACAAAAGCGATGGCAAGTATTGGTGCCAGTATCGGATTGTCATTCACGTTGGCTATGGTAGTGGGGCCGATCTTAGCGGGTTGGTTAGGTTTATCTGGGTTATTTGCACTAACTGCGGTGTTTAGCGTTGCCGCCATGGTTTTGTTAGTAGTTGCAGTGCCTACGCCTAAGCAACAGGTTAAATCTAGAGATACAAGGGCATTTTACCACCAGCTGGGTGATGTTATGAAAGATGCCCAGATACTTAGGCTAAGCTTTGGCATTTTTGTTTTGCATGCCATCTTAGTTGGGTGCTTTGTATCAGTACCATTAATGCTTTTAGATGCAGGGTTAATACAAGAAGAGCACTGGAAGGTTTACCTACCAGTTATGTTGATATCTTTTTTATGCATGGTGCCATTTATTATAATTGGCGAAAAGCACCAGAAGATGAAACAGATACTGCTTATTGCAGTAGTTCTACTAGGAATCAGTTTAATTATCCTAGGGCTCTCTAACTTAAATCTGTACGGTTTGGTTGGTGGGCTTTGGTTATTCTTTGTAGCGTTTAATATATTAGAGGCTAGCTTACCTTCATTAATCAGTAAATTTGCACCACCAGGCTTTAAAGGAAGTGCCATGGGCCTGTATAGTACCAGTCAGTTTTTAGGGGCATTTATAGGCGGTGTGGCAGGTGGATTTTTAAGCCAATATGCTTCTGTGGTAGGTGTATTTTGGGGAATGATCCCACTAGTAGTTGTCTGGGCCATTATCGTGATGAGTATGGCAAAACCAAGGCACTTGAGTAATTATATGGCTAATATTGCCAGCACAAGTGAAGAAGAAAGCGACCAGTTAGAAAATAAGTTATTAGAAATTCCAGGTGTATACGAAGTGGTTATCATGCTGAAAGAAAATGCGGCATACCTTAAGGTTGATAATAAAATATTTGACCCGACACACTTGAACGTATACAAATAATTAGTATAAAGATTAGCCCAAAGGCGGAGAACAAAAATGGCAAGAGGCAGCATTAATAAAGTAATGATCATAGGCTCGTTAGGTCGTGATCCTGAAATGCGTTATTTACCAAATGGAAATGCAGTGTGCAGTATGAGCCTTGCTACCGATGAAGGTTATAAAGACAAGAACACAGGGCAAATGGTCGATAAAACAGAGTGGCACCGTGTCGAAGCTTTTGGGCGTTTAGCTGAGGTAATGGGGGAATATCTTAAAAAAGGATCTAAATGCTACGTTGAAGGCAAGCTTAGGACAGACGAATACGAGAAAGATGGAATCAAACGTTATAGTACAAAAATACTTGCTAACGAAATGACCATGCTTGATAGCCGTAACAGTCAAGGCGGAGACAATTCAGGGTACGGCTCGCCTGCACCTATGGGACAAGCTGCACAACAACCCGCCTATGGTCAGCAAGCACCTCAGCATGCTCCCGCTCAGCAACCTGCACCTGCCTATGGTCAAGCCCCTCAACAAGCTCCGCATCAACAGGCTCCACAGCAACAGGCTCCTGCAGCACCATATGGTCAAGCCCCGCAGCAGCAGGCGCCACAGCAGCAAGCTCCACAACGTCAACCAGCTGGCGCAACTCCTTATGGCCAGCAAGCACCTCAACAAGCACCACAGCAAGCTCCTAAACCACAGGCCGCTCCTAGTAATGCATTTGATGATTTTGATGATGATATTCCGTTTTAAAAAACACCATATAGTATAATGTAAGAATATCCTTGAAGGCCCCATTAATTGGGGCTTTCTTGTTTTTGGTAGTGTGATGTTGATTACAGGATGGCGGCTAGCTGAGATATGGTAGATATTTTTCTGAAAATGATTAAGGTTTGTATACTAGTTTCAATAACGAAGCTGAAAGAGCGGAGACAAATATACAAAGATTATCAAATAAGATTAGTCGAAATTTTTCGATAGGTCTTCGGGGTCATATTAAACCATGATTTAAATGCTCTATAAAAAGCACTTGGTTCTTTAAAGCCAAGCATAAAACTTACATCCTCTAATTGATGAGTATCAGAAAAAAGATATTCAGTGGCTTTCCTTTTCCTAACTTCTTTTAATAAATAACTAAAATTAATATTCTCCTTTTTTAATTTACGATGCAGGGTCTGTCTGCTCATATTTAATTTTTTAGCGATATCATCGGAAGTAAAAATTCCACCCTCAAGTTGGGATTCAATTATAGATTTTACTTTAGTACTAGTAGACTCCACTAATGTCGAGTCTTCAATGAAATTATTTACATAATTTAATAGTGCATTTTTTATATATTCATTACCTGTATTAATGGACAAGTTTAGATTGTAATTATCGATGTCAATGAAAGCATGTTTTTGATTAAATCTGACATCGCTACCAAATATAGACATATATTCAATAGAGTAATCAACTTCACTATGAGGAACACCTACCCTAAGGGGATAAATTTTTTTACCTGCAAGGTAACGAGACCATGTGACAGCTGAACTTAAACTGCGTTCAACTTCACTAATACCAAAGTAGCCCGCGTAATTACTTTCGTAAACTATTCTGCAGCCCCAGCTTTTATTAATGATAGATACATTCTCACATTCATTCATTAAAGATATATTTTTTGCAAAGAGACTTAGGGCTTCACGTATACTTGATGAGTGAATAAGTAATTGAGAGAGCATACCGACTGTATTTTCATTAATTTGGGTGCCAACTATAAGGCCTATATTGGGAAACTTTCCATGTATACGTGCTAAATCCCATAATCTTTTTTGTAGAGTAGCAGGGACGCGCATCTGAATGTTCATCAATTCATTCCGATTAAAACCTAAAACGGAATTTATATCTGAAGAAACTATACTTCTCTTTCTAAGAACGTCATAAAGGTCAAGTATTGCAGAGGCAGAAACTGTGGGTTGCTTATAAATATCCGTATTCATAAAGGCTCTTTAATTAAATTTATAATATATAAGTATGAGGACTTAACATAGCATCATATACAGTAAGTTATCAATTATGGAATATTAACTGAAATTACTTTGAGCAAGCAACAACTTAAATTTATATACAGATACTTGATTATTTACGCGATACGGGACCAATAATATATTCCGATACTTTTGAGTTAGATGAAATATATATTTTATGTTAACTAGGTAATAATAGACTGGCTAATGGATTAAATAGACAATATAACCTAAGTAATAATGAAAATAATGAGGTAAAAGTATTAAGAAAGTATACTAATCTTATTTATAATAATTTCATCATAATAAGTGTGAATCGGAGATTTATTAAAAACAATTTAAAAAAATTAACTCGAAACACACAAAATATAGAGTTTTAATTAAAACCTATACATTCCTAGTTCTATTTGTCTATGGATTTCAGTAGTAAGAGGAATGTATGTATCTGATTTTGGAAGCCAAACATAAATAGGTTCTTTAATTTTTTTTAAACAAAAACCATCGCTTTTAAGAGGGAATTTTTTATACTTAAATGTACCTGTCATATCTATTTCTTTACTAATTCTTAAAAATAGTGGAATAGCATAATTTGGTATATATTTTTTAAAATATGTTAGTAACTGTAAAAAATTAAAATCATCTATAGCACACTCTAGACGAATGGAAGCCATACCTGCTCGTCCATCTGTACTTGGAATCTCTACACCATAAACAACAGTTTCTGAAATATTCTTCACCCCATCAATGAGCATTTCAATTTCAGTTGTTGAAACATTTTCTCCTTTCCAGCGGTAAGTATCACCAGTACGATCAACAAATTGAGCATGCCGAAAACCGATGTCACGCATGAGATCCCCTGTATTAAACCAAGCATCACCTGTTTTAAAGACATCATGTAAAATACACATTTTGCTTTTTCTGGAATCAGTATATCCGTGAAAGGGTGCCTTTAATGTGATTTCGCCAATCAATAGACCCACGCCACCCTTTTGTACTTTTTTAAGAAAGCCGTCATTATTTTTCAAGGCTTGTTCATGTTCTTTATCATACTCAACAATAGCATATGGATAAGGAGTAAATCCCACAGTATGATCAAAATTAAGGATATTACTGAAGCCAATATTTCCTTCACTAGATGCATAAAACTCCATCACCCTTGAAATACCAAATCGTGTTTTAAAATCACCCCAGATCGATGGGCGCATACCATTACCTATGATTACTCTTATCCTATTATCAATATCGGACGGTTCAGAAGGCTGATCTATTAAATAACGACACAGTTCTCCAACATAACCAAATGATGTGACTTTATACTTACGAATATCTGACCAGAATTTACTAGCACTAAATTTTCTAGTCATTACTGCACATGAATTTCCCGCTAGTACAGAACCCCAACAAATTACCATTGCTGTGGAATGATAAAAAGGAAGTGGAATATACATACGATCTTTTGACTTTAAGCGAACTGACGCAAATCCGAAAACGCCATAAGCTCTCATGAAACGACCATGATTAAAAATGACGGCTTTAGGAAGCCCTGTTGTGCCAGATGTATATACATAGAAGCAAGGATCATCTGAAAAAATTTGATCAGTTGTCTTTGGATTGATAGTGGGTTTATTAGTAATGACTTTTGCTAAATTAATCCAACCACTGGGAGTGATGCCTGGATTTAATTGTGTATTATTGTCAGAAAAATATAAATGTCTATTATTAGAGATATTACTTGTCTCACGAATTTCTTCATACGCTTGTAGGCACTCTTCACCTGCAATAATTAATTTTGGAGTTACTAAGTTAATGCTATGAGAGAGTACTTTACCCTTTAGTGAGGTATTGATCATGGCAGATATTGCACCGATCTTTGCACAAGCTGCAACTGCAGCCAATAATTCTGGTCGGTTTTCAATTAATATAGCAACACAATCTCCTTTTTTAATATTTTTATCTAATAAGTAGTGTGAGATTGTATTTACCCAATCGTTAAACTCTAAGTAAGATAAAGTCCTATCTTCATACATTATTGCGGGACCATTTGGATTATTCCTAGCACAATTTTCAATACATAGACCAAGACCAACGGCTTTAGATGTGTTTGCAGTATTTGAAATTATCAAGCCTTTAGCTAAACTTGGTAATACCGCAATGATGCTAGGTAGTTTAGTTAATATTTTCTTCGTAGTGATAATATGCTGATCACTCATAATATTCCCCTATATAAATATCTTAGAATTATAAAATATTTTAATTATTTTTATTTTTTTTAGATGAACTTAGTAAACTAAAACCAGTAGGTAATGGTTTATAAATAGTGTTAAATATTTTTAATTTTATATTTAACACCTTTTATAATTAAATTATTAGGACACTATTAACATATAGAATCATAATTTTGGTGGTAACCTACCTTAAATTAAGCAATTAAACGTCTGTATATATAAAATTCTACGCACTTAAGCGAGATTCATCTTTTTCTAGAATATACTCGTTCGCAACACTTTCAAATATTTGTCCTGTTAAAAATAATGTTGTTTTGGCAACTTGGATTACAGATTCTTTTTCTTCATCAGTAATTACCCAACGATCAATTGCATTGTGGACATCCTGAGCATGCTTAATATCAATTTCTGCATGAGCAACAAAGAATGTAAGCTGATTTTCGGTTAGTCCTAATATATTTTTGCATGCGTTCAATAATGGCGCCATCTGTTCATAACTATCCTCTGACCAAAAGCTATAGCCCAATCTTGGAATAACACCGCCACGTAAAGCTACACTATCTAAGTACCCACTTAGTGCATCAGTTGCAGGCATTGGCTTAGCGTCAAAGACATTTTCATTCACACCCATCGCTTTAAGGTCACTAATTACCATGTTCTCGTGTCCAACTTCTTCTAAGGCATGCTTTAATGCGAATCGAAGCAGGCCAACTTTTCTATAGTCTTCAGCAAAAGTAGCCACCGACTGATTAATAGCGTTATATTTAGCGTAATGAAATATTTGAATCATTCCCTTTATATAAAGCTCTTTTGTAAATTCTTTCTCCATTAATGAAAAAAAAGCTCCAGATTTAATTTTCTGCCATTCTTTATCGCATATAGTTTTTAATTCTTCTCTAAATTTTGTCATTATAATTTCCAGAGTTAAAAGTTTATTTTTATTGATTTTAAATAAATAGTTATTATTTAAAAAAATTAAATAATCATCATAGCCTAAGTATTGATTTTGCCGTGAAAATTATTTTTGAGAGCATGCCCAATCCTTCAAGACAATCCCAATGTTCAGATAACAGCCCATCTTCAATTCTATAAATATCAATAGTTTTAAATTTTAATTTCAAAATTCTATTTGATGCCCAGTGTGTTGCATAAAGACAGGCGAGGTCATCGTCAATAAAAATCTTTTCTACTTTGGTCCCCGTTTTGTAAAAAGTCTTAAATACTTTGGTGAAATATTCTTTAAAATTTTCTCTTCCACTATTTACAAAAGTACTATGATTTATATAATTTTCAGCCATTAAAATATTGCATATAGAAACATTACGTTTCATAAATACTTCATCATAAAATTCTAAAACAAGTGATTCAAATTCTTTTTTATGATCTTTACCAAGTGATTGTGCGCTCATAATATTATCTTCCAACCTCCATATTCATAAATTTTAAATGACTAATATATTTTCTATTGTCTTTTCATGTAGAGTAGCTAAAACATCTTTTCTCTTTATATTTTTCATTCCAAAAAAAATCCTGCATTGATCAAGCATATCTTTCTTGTAAAGAATATATTCATTATTATTTCTTTCCTTAATATTAAATCGAATGATTTCATTATCGATAGAAAAAGCTTTTATTTGCATATCTACTTTAGGTCGAGAGTAGGAAATCAATCTGTTGTATTTTGTTGTTAATATTACAATTGCAGCAGAAACCATAACTAAAGCATTAGCTACGCCCTTCACACCTGAATTTTTATCAGCCACTAATCGTGAAAACTCTACATAATGTTCGTTATAGTCAACTCCCAAAAATGCTACTAGCGCTTCGTTATCAATATATTGTTTTACTTCAAATTTCTGTGGAGTAAGTCGTTGACTCCCAATAATTTCACCATCTAAATAGCATGCAAATACATAGGCAGATAAATCCCTATCATCTATAGTATTGCCATTTCGATACATAGATGAAAGATAGTCATCTCTTTGACCATACATTCTGATTCTAGCCTTTGATAAATCAGAAAAATCTTGTTCTGTTACTACTTGACGGATAGTTATTTTATCGTTGCCAAGCATTTTTTGAATTAATTTGTTAAAATAATAATAATATCTATCTATATGAGGTGACTTTAAAAAAAGATTGAAATCCTCACTTCTAGTGATTTTTATATTATCATTCATTGCTAAAGCCTTATTAATATTATTGAAACTAGGAATAGTGACATTCTTTTACTGCTCGTCGTCGTTTAATTCAATATTAGTATTTTAAGCTGTAACTAATAATAACAATTTGTTGCAAACTTCTATCAATTTGTAACGAAAGTATCAATAAATTAAAAGCCTTGTCCTTGAGACCACAGTTCTATAATAAGGATAAGATATTCATACGAATCAATATTACTGTGATCATGAAATCAATAGTTTAAATTTTTCATACGATTGGAGCTTCAAAGTAATTCTCATTAATTAACAATTACAATGTTATTAGAGGCTATGATTGTGAAGGGAAAATTTTAATGATAATTTTAAGAGGGTTTATTTTTAGTAAAAGCCCCAATTTTTAAACATTGGGGCTTATCTATATTGTATTATTGCATTAGTTTATTTCTATAAACTAGACTATAAAGTGCAGGCAGCACATACAGAGTCAGTATTGTTGATGAAATTATGCCACCAATAACGACTGTAGCTAAAGGCCTTTGCACTTCTGCACCAAGGCCAGTATTAATTGCCATAGGAATAAAGCCTAGGCTAGCCACTAAGGCTGTCATTAATACCGGTCTTAGACGTGAAGTTGCGCCAGATATTACCGCTTCTAAAACTGGAATGTGCTTTTGTTTTAATGCTTTAATAAAAGTCAGCAGGACCACACCATTTAACACTGCAATTCCAGATAATGCGATAAAGCCTACGGCAGCTGATATCGACAGTGGAATATCACGTAACCAAAGTGCAAAAATACCACCTGTAAGGGCAAGTGGGACCCCTGTAAAAATAATTAGCGCATCCTTGAGTGAATTAAATACGGTGCACAGTAATCCTAAAATTAGCAGTAATGTTAGGGGTATAACAACACTTAATCTTTCAGTTGCGCTTTGTAGTTGTTCAAATGTTCCTCCATATTCAATCCAGTAGCCTACTGGCAACTCTAATGAATCTAGACTAAATTGAGTGTCCTTCATGAACGAGCTTAGATCCCTTCCAGTTACATTTGCGGTAACCACAACATTGCGTTTTGCAAATTTACGATTTATCTGATTGGGAACATTTATAATACTCAGTTCAGCGACTTCGCCTAAGGGCACAAAATTTAATTCGCTGTTGGCTAAAGCGGAATTACTTAGCGGTGCAAAGATAGGGATTTTAGCTAACGCTTTAATATCTGTCCTAGCAGTGTCGTCTAAACGAAGCATTAATCTGAAACGTTTATCCCCTTCATAAATTATTCCTACTTGAGTGCCACTAACAGCGTACTGCAACGACTGTTGAATATCAGAGATATTTAAGCCTATTAAAGCTAAGTGTTCCCTTTGGGGTTCAATAGAAATCATCGGTAAACCTTGGCTTTGTTCTGCGCTAACGTCGCTGGCTCCTGGGATATCTTCTAAAATATTTTTAATTTTTTCTGCTTGTTCAGCTAATACATTTAAGTTGTCACCATAAATGCGAATTGCAATATCACTTCTTACACCAGCTATTAACTCGTTGAAGCGCATTTCAATGGGCTGAGTAAATTCATATTTATTTCCAGGGATTTCTTCAACTTTAATTCGAATCTCATTTATTAATTTTTCTCGGCTTTTATTTGGATTAGGCCATTGATCAATCTCTTTTAAGATTAAAAATGTATCAGCTACATTAGGTGGCATTGGGTCTGTGGCAATTTCAGGTGTACCAATTTTAGAAAAAACATGTTTGACCTCTGGAAATGTAGTAATTGTTTTTTCTAATTGCTTTTGCATTGAAGTAGATTGTTCAATCCCAGTACCGGGTATGCGCATAGCATGCATGGCAATATCATGTTCATTTAATTTAGGTAAGAATTCACTGCCCATTTTAGTGGCTTGAAATACACTGGCAATAATTAATATACAGGATATTGTAATCATA
>JBLHVV010000022.1:0-35582 GCA_047628755.1 Crocinitomicaceae bacterium
CTGTTACCATAATTGCGCTCGGACCAATCCATGCTAGCCGATGTGACCATTAGCCAGCCTAAAACCGATAACACAATTGCTGTCCACATTAATGATTGGTCCATCATTAATTTTTGGCTTATATCTAATTTCTGCCATGACAACGATCTTGGTGGTGCTATACGGGTTGCTGAACTCATAGCGCCCTCACCAATTCAACAAATGTATCGCCACGATGCTCAAAGCTAGTAAACATATCAAAACTTGCACATGCCGGTGACAGTAATACGACGTCTCCTGCAGATGCTGCAACACGTGCATGTTGAAATGCAGCATTAAAATCATCAGCCAAAACAATATTTGTATCAGCCGATAACGCATCGTAAATGGCTTGCCTATCACGGCCATAGGCTACTAATGTTTTAACGCTTGATCGAACAGCGGCTTTCATAAAACTGAAGTCAGCACCTTTTCCATCACCACCCGCCATTAGAACAATACCACCATCAATATCATCTTTTAAGCCATCTAGTGCTGCAACAGTTGCACCTACGTTAGTACCTTTTGAATCATTAAAAAAGTCGATGCCCGCGTGCTTGCCAACCCATTGGCAGCGATGCTCTAAACCTGGGAAATCTTGTAACGTCGTCAACATAGAATCTAACGACAAACCGGCTGAGGCACCTAAAGCTAAAGCCGCTAATGCATTACTGCGATTATGAGTACCTTTAATTTTTAATTGCTTACAGTTAATGAGTGCTTGCTGGTTTACAGATAAAAAACTATCACCGTTATGCTCTGCAATACCAAAATTACTGCCTGTTGCTTGATCAAGACCAAATGTTAAGGTTTTAACATTTAAATCATTTAATGGTGCAGACCGTTTATCATCGCGGTTGACAACAATAGCTTTGCATTTATTAAAAATATTATGCTTAGCATGCCAATACTCATCATAGTTTCCATATCGATCTAAATGATCGGGACTAACATTGAGTACCGTTGCCACGTCTGCTTTTAGTTTTGGCGTTGTTTCTAACTGGAAGCTACTTAGCTCCATAACATAAAGTTGAACATTTTCATTAATAAGGTCTAAAGCAGGAGTACCTAGATTGCCACCAATAGCGACATTTAACCCTGCATCTTTTGCCATTTCACCTAGCAAGGTTGTAACAGTACTTTTCGCATTTGAACCTGTAATTGCAACAACCGGAGCTTTTGCATGATCTGCAAATATTTGTATATCACTGACTACTTTAACGCCATTTTTTATGGCCATTTGTATTTCTTTTGTAGAAATTGAAAGCCCAGGACTGAGTACAATCTTTTTAGCACCGCACAAAATCTCTTCATCAAGCCCACCTAATATAATAGGCACATTTTTATATGTATCACGCACCGCCTGAGTAAAGGGAGCCCGCTCTCTAGTATCCATAGCGATTACTTTTTTTCCACGATCAGCGAAAAAAGAAACAACTGAATAGCCAGTTTTCCCCAATCCGATTACAACTATGTACTGATCCTTTTTATTCATTCTCTATCTTTACCTCTGAGTTATAAATTTTAATAAGCGTTTAAATTAAAAAGTTAGCGTATTTTCAATGTTGCCATGCCAATTAATACTAAAAATAAAGTAATAATCCAAAAACGGACAATCACTCTTGGCTCAGGCCAGCCTTTCAATTCAAAGTGATGATGCAATGGTGCCATTCTAAAAATTCGCTTACCTGTTAACTTGAATGATGCCACTTGTAAAATCACGCTAACCGTTTCTGCAACAAAAATACCACCCATAATAAATAGTAAGATTTCTTGGCGAACAATAACGGCCACAACACCTAACGCAGCTCCCAAAGCTAATGAGCCAACATCACCCATAAATACTTGAGCTGGGTAAGTGTTAAACCATAAAAATCCAATACCCGCCCCCACTAAAGCCCCGCAGAAAATGGCAACTTCACCTACGCCATCTAGATAAGGCAAAAACAAATATTCTGCAAAATTCACGTTGCCAACTAAATAGGCACAAACACCAAGAGCACCGCCAACCATTACAGTAGGTAAAATCGCCAAGCCGTCTAAGCCATCAGTTAGATTTACCGCGTTGCTGGTACCAACAATCACCAGATAAGCCAGCACGATATAAAACAAGCCTAAATCAATAATAATGTCTTTATAAAATGGTATAATCAGGGTCGTTTCCGCCGGGCCTGCAGCGGTTGCATACAAATAAACACCCGCAGTAATTGCAATAACACTTTGCCAGAACATTTTCCAACGGGCTGGCAAGCCCTTTGAGTTTTTTTGTACAACCTTGCGATAATCATCAACAAAACCCACCGCACCGGTAGACAACGTAACCAACAATACAACCCAAACATAATGATTAGTTAGATCTCCCCACAATAACGTACTTAACCCAATCGCTATTAAAATCATTACACCACCCATGGTTGGCGTTCCTGATTTACTTAAATGAGATTTAGGACCATCATCACGCACAGATTGACCAATTTGATTTTTTTGTAGAGTTCTAATCACATAAGGACCAAACCATAACGCAATAATAAGTGCCGTTAACGTGGCAAAAATCCCACGTACCGACAGATAATTAATAACGGTAAAACCACTATTAAATTGTTGTAAATAATCAGCCAACCAAAGCAACATATATGCTTTCCTTATTTATTCTTATCTGATAAATCAATTATTTCTGACACTACGCGATCCATGCGTGCACTACGAGATCCCTTCACTAGAACAGTGGTATCTGAATTCAATTTTGTTTTTAAAAAGTTTATTAGTGTATCGTGGCTTGCAAACCAATGTGCATTATCCCCAAATGCATCAGCTGCTCCGCGACTAAATGTGCCCAATGCAAAAAACTCATCTACCTTGCCATGACGGGCATAAACACCCGACTCAGCATGTGCCAGCTGGCTCTCTACACCTAATTCTGCCATATCACCCAATACAAATATCTTACGCCCCGGTCGGCTACCTAATACGTCGATGGCTGCGCGTACAGATGCTGGGTTTGCATTGTAGGTATCGTCGATTACACGGCTACCATTTAAACCTGCTTTTTCAAGTAAGCGACCTTCTACACCCTCAAATGCTTCTAAGCCTGAAACAATAACAGGCAAAGGCATTTTTAACGCATGGCATGCTGCAGCACTGGCCAATGCATTCATGGCGTTATGCTGCCCCATTACTCGCAACTGAACGTAAGCAACCTGATCTCCAATGTGCATAGTAAAGCCGCAGCAACCAGTAACGTCTATTTCAATATCTGACGCCCTAACACTGGCTTGCTGTGACACACCAAAACTCAATACGTTTTTACTTCCAGCTCGTTTATTCCATATATCAAAGTAAGGACTATCGGCATTTAATATGGCATAACCATTTTCAGGTAATGCATCAATTATCTCACCTTTAGTGCGCACTATGGTTGCTAAATCACCGAACCCTTCAAGGTGAGATTCTTCAGCGTTAGTTAAGATAGAAACAAATGGTTTTGTTAAATTAGATGTATAAGCAATTTCACCTTCAGCACTTGCACCCAGCTCAACTACTGCACAATCATAAATCTCGTTTAAACGTAATAAGGTGATTGGAGCACCAATATGATTATTAAAATTCCCACGAGTTACTAATACTTCGTTTTGCTGACGCAATAAAGTCGCCAACATTCCTTTAACGGTTGTTTTGCCGCTACTGCCAGTGACAGCAACGACCTCTTTAGTAAATTTATTTCGATTAAACAGTGCCAATAACCCAAGTGCTTTTGTCGTATCTTGTACCAGCAACGTAGGCACTGATAATTCCATAGCCTTGCTTATTACCACAGCACAGGCACCCTTTTCGATTGCTTGCTGGATATAATCATGACCATCTAAACGATCTCCTGTAAGCGCTACGTATAAATCACCTGGTTGCAAGGTCCGTGTATCGGTACTTACAACTTGAAAAGGCATGTTTGCACCGCGGTGTTTAGCAGATATAAACTCTGCAACTTCGGCTAATCTCACTACACCAATCATACTAATGACTCCATATGCAGGGCTGATTTTGCAACCGCTGCATCACTAAAATAATGCCGTTGGCCATTGATTTCTTGATAGTCCTCATGGCCTTTTCCTGCGATAACCACCATATCATTAGGCATGGCTTTGGTTATTGCCTTTTTTATTGCTTGCTCTCTATCTAACTCGACTTCGTAAACAGCCAGTAAATTTTGAGTCATATCATCGCAAATTTTCTCTGCCGATTCTTTGCGAGGGTTATCACTAGTGAAAATTACATGGGTGGCATTATTGACCGCTATGCTTCCCATTAAAGGACGCTTGCCTTTGTCCCTGTCTCCACCGCAACCTATCACTAATATTATGTTGCCTTTAACATGATGTTTAATCGAAGTTAAAACCTGTTCTAAAGCATCTGGTGTATGTGCATAATCCACCAGCACAAGTGGGTCGTTACTTGACCCTATCACCTGCTGCATACGACCTAAAACAGGTTGCAATATGCTAAAGGTTTTTAAGATATCGCTGAATTTAAATTGCTTAGATAAACCATAAGCCAATACAGCGGCTACATTATAGGCGTTAAACTCACCATATAAAGGAAGCTGAATCGCCTGTCGCTGCTCTTCCCAAAAGAACATTACTTCCATACCCTTTTCGTTCACTGAGTTAATTTTAAACCTCACATGAGACTCTTCAGATGTACCATAAGTTATCAATTTTTTAGCTGTAGTTATATTTAACAATCTTTTTGAAAAGGCATCATCTAAATTAACAATGGCAGTAGTTAAATCATTCCAGACAAACAACTTAGCTTTTTCATTACCGTAGGCCTCCATTGTTCCGTGATAATCTAAATGATCACGTGTTAGATTACTGAATATTGCTGTTTCAAACTTAATACCTGCTAGACGGTTTTGTTCTAGACCGTGACTCGATACCTCCATAGCAGTCAGCTGATTATCAGCTGATAACTCTTTTAATACGGTATGTAATTTTTCTAATGGTAATGTAGTCATACCTGAAAATTTAAGATTATTCCATTTACCATAGCCTAACGTTCCCATTACCGCGCTAGGTGTATTTAATGCTTCTAAAACCTGTGCTAAATAATAACAAATTGACGATTTACCATTGGTGCCAGTGATACCTACAACCGCCATAGTTTGAGTGACTGATCCAAACTCTTTGTGTAACAAACTCCCACTAAACTCCATTACATCGTGTACTTTTAAAGTAGAGTCCGTTATTTTTTGCTCAATAGAATCTGAACATATCACTAGTTTTGCACCTGACAAGACGGCTTGCTCTATGTACAAGGTCTCGTTCGAAGTAACAGATGGCAAAGATATATAGCAGTCTCCTTTCTGTACTTCACGGCTATCGAAGCAAATATTTTCAATCTCAATAGAATGCAAAAAATCTGGAAGGCTATTTAACCGTCCAGATAAAAAAACATGTGCATTTTGGTTAACAGCTATCATAAGCCCAACTTTGCGACAGTACCGTCATCGAATTGTGTGGGTGGTATGTTCATTAACCTTAAACTCGCTTGCGTCACCCTAGAAAATATTGGGGCCGCTACCTCACCCCCATAATATTCTCTACCGGATGGCTCGTCTATCACTACAATAGTTACAATTTTTGGATCATTAGAAGGCGCTATACCTGCAAACAATGATAAATAACGTTCGTCCTCGTAGCCTGATTTACCCACTTTATGAACTGTTCCGGTTTTGCCTGCTACAGTATAGCCATCTACTTTTGCACGTCTTGCAGTGCCTTTTGGCCCAACCACCGTTTCTAGCATTTTAATCACTTGGTCGGCTACTTTCTCGCTCATGACTCGCTTGCCGACTTCTGCTTCTTTACGAATAAGTGTTAATGGTTGCTTGACCCCACCATTTGCCAATACTTGGTAAGCTTGAGCTAACTGCAAAGGTGTTACGGCCAAACCGTATCCAAATGATAATGTGGCAGCTTGATGCTTACTCCACTTATTATTCATAACAGCAACTCTTCCGCTATTTTCTCCAGGTAAGCCTAGACCCACTGGCTTACCCAAACCTAATTTTTGATAAAAGCCCCAAAGGTTTTCTCCACCCATTTCTATTGCCAGTTTACTGACAGCCACGTTACTAGATTTAGTTAAAATTCCAGTCATGTTTAATTCACCATAATCTCTATGATCACGAATTGTATTTTTGCCAATTCGAATGTGTCCGGGGTGAGTATTGATTACCGAGTTAACGTTCACATTCCCCAGTTTTAATGCCGCTGCCACAGTAAATGGTTTAACCGTTGAACCCGGCTCAAACACATCAGTTACCACACGATTTCTTACCGCTGATGCTTTTAGCTCTGAGCGGTTATTTGGATTAAAAGCAGGTTGATTAACTAAAGCTAAAATCTCACCGGTTTTAACATCTACCATTAACAATGAACCCGCTTTTGCGCCATGCTGCTGAACAGATGCTTTTAACTCTCTGTAAGCCTGATACTGTAAACGTAAATCAATGCTAAGCATTAACTCTTTACCAGATTGTGCAGGTTTTATTACACCTAAATCTTTTACTAAGCGACCCAGTCTATCCTTAATAGAACGGCCCACTCCTAACTCACCTTGCAACCAGTCGTCGTAAGCTAATTCAGCACCTTCAATTCCAGCTTCATCTATATTGGTAAACCCAACCACATGACTTGCCACTTCAGCGGCTGGGTAAAAGCGTTTGTATTCTTGCTCTAAGCCAATACCCGATATATTTAATGCTGCAATTTTATTTGCTTGATCTGGAAACATATGACGCTGTAAATAAATAAATTCTCGACTGGCACTTTTTTTCAAACGCTTATTTAGATCTGCTGCACTCATATCTAAATAATTTGCTATCGCAGAAACGTCTACACCGTCTTTTAAAATCTGCTTAGGATTAGCCCAAATACTTTTAACGGGCGTACTCACGGCTAATGGTTCGTTGTTACGGTCAACAATCATTCCACGATAAGCAGGCAAGTTGTGATCGCGAACAATACGCTTATTACTTTCACTTTGAAGAAAGTTAGTATCTAAAACTTGCAGATAAGTTAAACGCACCAATAAAACAACAAACAGCAGCAGTCCCGCCCCCACTACAGTGTAGTGGCGCCAGTTACTAAAATGTTCGGCATAGTGGTTTTTACTGCTCATTTATCTGAATGACCCTAGTATTATTTTTATTTGGGAATATCATTTTAATTTGTTGCCTAGCAATTGTTTCTACTCGACTAGGGGCGGCCAGCGTGCTGTATTCCAACATCAAACGACCATACTCCTCTTGAAGCTTATTATGCTCATTGCCCAGTGCTTGCCATTGATGTACGAGCTTTCTGTGCTCAAAACTCACAAATACAACAGACATGGCACTAAATAACAAAACTAAAGCACTTATTTTTAAATTTAATGGCACGCCCGAAGTACCGTTTAAACGAGTTTTTCAGCAATACGCATAATTGCGCTGCGTGAACGCACATTGGCGTCTACTTCTTCTTTACTGGCTTTTATAGCTTTACCAATGTGCTTTATCTCTTTTGGATAATCTGTTTCCATTATTGGAATATGTGGTGGAAATTGTGGTCCTTTTTCTTTATCGCGAATAAATCGTTTTACCATTCTGTCTTCTAGGGAATGGAAGCTGATGACGACCATGCGACCATCTTTATCTAAGCTGTCCATTGAATACTGTAGGCATTCATTTAAATCACCTAGTTCATTATTCAAAAATATACGCATTCCTTGAAACGCTCGAGTGGCAGGATGCTTATTTTTTTCCCACTTAGGATGAGCATCTTTAATGACTTGGGCTAGATCTAGAGTGCGCTCAAAAGGCTCTAACTTACGACGCTCTACAATGGCTTTTGCCAAGCGGCGACTGCAGCGCTCTTCACCAAACTGATAAAATACATCGGCTATTTCTTCTTCTCTGGCCACTGCAATCCATTCTTCGGCAGTCATGCCCGCTTCGGTATTCATACGCATATCAAGTGGACCGTCACGCATAAAGCTAAAGCCGCGTTCGGCTTCGTCTAGCTGAGGACTGCTCACCCCCAAGTCCATTAAAATACCCGCTACGATCTTGCCTTCGCCTTTTTGTGCAATCCAGGTTTTTAATTCTGCAAACGAACCATGGCATACCGTAAAGCGGCTATCTTGCTGCTCTAACTCTTTTCCGGTTTCAATGGCGCGCGGGTCTTTATCAATACCAATTAGACGACCTTGCTCTGACAGTCGCTCTAAAATCAAACGGCTATGACCACCGCGACCAAACGTGCAATCCACAAACAAACCGTCTGGGTTTTGCACCAATGCATCGACAGCTTCATTTAATAGAACCGTTATATGTTCGCTCATAGGGATAAATTCATTAACTCTTCTGGTAACTGGGTATCGTCTTTCATTTCTTCTAAATAACTCTGACGACGTTCGTTCCAATGCTCTTCGTCCCAAAGCTCAAACTTTTTGCCTTGGCCCATCATGATCATCTTCTTTTCTAGCCCTGCATACTCTCTTAAAGGTGCAGGCAGTAATAAGCGACCATTGCTGTCTAGGTCTATATCGGTAGCGTGACCAATAATAAGTCGCTGAATTCTTCTGGCAGCCGGGTTAAAGCTAGGTAACGCTTCAAGCTTGGCCTGTATTGGCTCCCACTCTTTAAGCGGGTAAACCAGTAAACATTTTTCTTCAGTGTCGATTGTTACAACTAGGGCGCCAGCGTTGCTTTCGTGCAGTAACTCTCGGTAACGAGCAGGCACAGCCATACGGCCTTTCGCATCCAAATTTATATTGTGTACGCCCCTAAACATCTATTTAGTCGCCCCCAACCCAAAAATCACCACATTTACCCACAAAACAACACTTTTGCACACTATAGAAACAGAAAGGGGTCATTGCAAGGTGTGAATCGAGCTAATAGGTCATTTGGCTGATATGGAGGACAATCCATAGGAAATACAGGGGGTTAGCGCTTAGATTGATTGGTAATAAAAATGGTGATTTATTGAACAGATAGAATAAGCGTTGGGCTAGTAAGGAGGATTGGAGGTCGAGCCTTACTACAACGTAGCAAGGCTCGAAAATAGAGACGATCTATAAGCCGGGTTCTGTCACCTTAAAAAGGTGGCAATCATTCATCTAGGCCCTAGATTACTCTAGGGCTCAAGCGACCTACCCGTTCCCAACGCGGGCCGCGCCAATAGGAACCTATTTGGTCTTGCTCCGAGTGAGGTTTACCATGCCACGAACCGTTACCGGACGCGCGGTGCGCTCTTACCGCACCCTTTCACCCTTACCTGTGCTCACGAATGAGCCATCGGCGGTATACTCTCTGCTGCACTGGCTGTTAGCTTACGCTACCCAGACGTTATCTGGCACCCTGCCCTGTGGAGCCCGGACTTTCCTCCCCTACCGATTAATACGATAGCGGCGACTGCCCAATCATCTCTGGGGCGGTAGGATACGCGGGAAAACGTTAGGGTCAAGATAAAATTTTTAAATATAGGTATTGGGGCAGCAAGTGACGGAGTTTCGCTCTACTTGCATTCAGAACACATAAACAACACCAACACTTGTGGTGGTATCTGTATTTTCTTTATCCGCTTCAACTTCGCTATTATTAGTTATTATATAAGAAGCTTTTAAGCTTAACCCCCCCACTAATTTGGCTGTTATAGCTGATTCTGATTTTGACTTTTCATTTGAATCATCTTCAACAGATACTTCTGTGCTTACGTCTTGATTAAATTTAGCATGAGCACTAAATTTATATTCATAAGCAAGCGCAAGTCGAACCATAGCAGCTTCGTCGCTAATGCCCGCCTCTGTTTCATTAAACGAGTAACCTGGACCAACGCTGTATTCAAAGAATGATGAGCTATTGCCGAAGAGTCGATCTGAGTAACCTAACGCAACCGATCCCTGGTAGGTATAGCCGCTAAAACGATCATCTTCGTATGAGGTAAATATAAATAGGGCACTGTGCTTTTTATTTAACTTATAATCACCCTGGCCTGATATAAAGTATTTTTCAGCCGTTACCTCAGTGTCTTTAGCACCGCTGTCATCTTCTAGCTCGTCTTCTTTGTATAACGAATCCAGTAAGAATTTATTTTTCCAATTTTGTGTTTCTTGCTTGGCTAAAAGTTTAGCCTTATATGAAGATGTCTTAGTATTACCCGTAGTTAGAATCACACCTAACTCAGTCTCCACATGCAAGCCGTTAACTGGAGCAGTCGATTTTTCTGCTGCGACCGGTTCTACTGCTTTAACATTGACAGAAGTAATTGATGTGACCAACAAGCTCAGTGCCACTGTTTTAATATGTATCATTATATTTTTCTCTATTACTGATTTGTCTGATGGACATGCACATCCATTTAAGGATGCGGAATACCAATATTCTCTTTATCTAGGGCTTCTTTAATTTACTTATTAAGTTCAAATTGAACTGGCCAGTAGTCTGCAATTTTAACCCATGGGCGCACAGCAAAATTAACCGCCGAATCTCCTAAAGCAAAAACACCAGATGTATTTATTATCTGGTGAGGTTAAGATTGTTGAGAATATTTGAATTTCTTTCACACTGCCCGCTACTTTTATAGCCGGCTCATTCTCTATTTTTGTTTAACTCCGTCAATCGGATTCATTTTTTTGCTCTAAAGCTAGCTGATATAGCTGATTTTTTTTAAAACCAGTATGTTTTGCTGCTAAGGCTGCCGCCTTGTTTAGCGGCAGCTCTTCAGACAAGAGCAGTGTCAAATTCAATGCTTCTTGCGATACCTCCATTTTTTTCTTCGAGAGTGCCCCGCGAATCATCACTACAAATTCACCGCGCTGCTGATTACTATCGGCTACCATAATATCTACGATACTTTGTGCACTGCCCCGTAAAAAAGTTTCAAAAGTCTTAGTAAGCTCTCTACCTACTACTAATTCTTTGTCTTCACCTAACTCACTGACTAAATCTTTAAGGCTGTCTAGAATCCGATGCGGCGACTCGTAAACTACTAAAGTGCGCTCTTCACTTTTCATTGAGGCAAAATACTGCTTACGTCCAGATGTTTTTGGCGGTAAAAAACCATCAAAAATAAACCGATCAGTGGGCAACGCAGCAGCGCTTAATGCGGTAATAATGGCGCACGCGCCAGGTATCGGAACAACATTAAATCCCCCCTCAGAAACCACTTTAGCCACATGAAAACCTGGATCGGCAATTAATGGCGTACCCGCATCGCTCACAAGCGCTACATTTAAACCTGACTTCAGTTTTTCGAGTATGGCGGTGGCTGCAAACGCCTCATTGTGATCATGAGCCGCCAATAATGGCTTTTGAATACCAAGGTGATTTAACAGTCGTTTAGTATGGCGAGTGTCTTCTGCTGCAATAATGTCTACCATTTCGAGCACTTCTTTTGCTCGAACGGTGATATCAGCCAAATTTCCTATGGGTGTAGCCACCACATAGAGCTGATTTTCTGCCATAATGCTCTGCCTTATTAACTTATCTAGATTAAAGTGGATTATGTTGAATTTTCGCTTCGCTGTCTTTTTTATCTTTGTTTTATTGCTAGCCGCTTGCTCTAGCTCGCCCAAACAATCTCAGTCGGTGACTAAAATACCGCAAGAAGTTGCCATTTTAAGCCAGGTAGATGGTTTTTTAATCGAGCAACGGTATCTCGATGCTCAAAATGCCTTAGCAGAAATAGATGTTTACAGTCTGAGCCAGATAGAAAGAATAAAATTTTATTGGTTAAGTGCCAATCTTGCTGTGTCTTTGGGTCGTGGCACTGACGCCATCACCGCATTAAATGCGGTGTCACCAGGCGAGTTTTCTCAATTGGGTAATATCGATCCCTACGGACCAGGATTTTTAAGAGCGTCAGCTCTTCACTTGCAGGGACAATATATTGCCAGCGCCAGAGAGAGAATGTTTTTATCGGGAGTTTTAACCGATGATTTGTATGATCAAAATCATCAAGCCATCTGGAATAGCCTGCTGCAAGCTAACGATATAGAAACTACTAATTTGTCCCAAAACACCAGTACCTCGCTTTTTAAAGGCTGGCTGGACCTAGTACTGATCATTAAACGTAATCAAATTGATATAGATAAACAGCTAAGCCAACTGCGCCTTTGGCAAGCTACATACAAAAGCCATCCGGCCGCTAAAAACCTGCCAGGAGACTTAGACTTACTGGAAGACTTTGTTGAGAATAAGGCTAAATACATCGCCATTATATTGCCGCTTAGCGGCAAACTGGGAGTTACCGGCACAGCCGTTAGAGACGGTATTATGGCCGCTTACTATCAAGCCAAGGCAGCAGGCGCTGCTGTACCCGAGATTAGGATTTACGATACAGCGCAAACAAGTGACTTTTGGAGTCTTTACCAGCAGGCGATAGCAGATGGTAACGAACTGGTCATTGGACCGCTCTCTAAACAATCGGTCTCTAGGCTCCAACAAGAGAAAAGATTGCCTGTTCCCACATTAGCTCTTAACTATGGCATTCGAGATGCAACTGAAAACCCTGACCTATTGTTTCAATTTGGCTTAGCGGTTGAAGATGAAGCTGACCTGGCGGCTTCTTATGCACGACAACAAGGCTATCAAAATGGCATTGCTCTCATCCCGACAGGCGCTTGGGGCGAACGGGTCTTTAATCGCTTCAGTGAAACATGGCAAGCTCAAGGTGGTCGCTTGATCGAGGCTCAATTTTTTAGCGGTAAAAGTGACTACAACAAGGTGATAAGTAAGCTGTTTGCAATTGATGACAGTGAGCGCCGGGCCAGAAAGTTACGTAAGCAACTGGGCACTCGCATTGAGTTTCAGGCTCGCCGTCGAGACGATATTGACTTTGTATTTGTGGCGGCTCGACCTGAGCAAGCCAGACAAATTAAACCAACTCTTGCGTTTAACTTTGCTAAAGACATTCCAATGATTGCCACTAGCCAAATTTATTCTGGAAAGCCGTCAAAAGTAAAAGACCGCGATCTAAACAATGTCGTGTTCTGCGACATTCCTTGGGTACTAGAAAATAGTCCATTAAAACGCCAAATTCATACACTATGGCCTAAATCTAAGGGTGGCCTAGATCGGCTTTACGCATTAGGTATAGATTCATTTCAGTTATTTCCACGACTGGGTCAAATAAAGGTGTTAAAAAATAGCAGTATGCGTGGTCAAACGGGTCAATTGTCCATGGATCGTCATGGACAAATTGTCCGTTCATTGCCTTTTGCTGTTTTCGAAAAAGGCTTAGCGAAAAAAACACAGGGATATGTGATTAATGCTAAAAACCAACAAGGAAGTGAAAAGTACTAGAGTTGACGGGCAATTTTTTGAAGATAAAGCCTGCGCTTTTTTACAACAAAAGGGCTTGACCTTAAGTGAACGGAACGTCAACTTCCCTACCGGTGAAATTGACCTAATCATGCTTGATGGGCCTCAACTGGTGTTTGTTGAGGTACGTTTTAGGCATAACAATGAATTTGGTGGCGCTGCCGCCAGTATTGATAATAGAAAGCAAAAAAAACTCATTAAAACTGCCCAACTCTATCTACAAAAAAAGTTTGGCAGTCGCCCTCCCAGCTGTCGCTTTGATGTAATAGCCATAAACGGCGATAAAAAAAAATTTAATGTGAACTGGATTAAGAATGCCATCTAGCGTTTAAGGCCCAGTCTAGGTATGCTTTAAAAAAATAAAGAGACGGCTGTATGCATTTTCAAGAAAGAATTAAATCACATTTTCAAGCCAGCATAGAAACCAAGCAGCAAGCGACTGAAGTCCTTGCACCTGTTATTGAGCAGGCAAGCGAAAGCATGGTAAATTCCCTTCTAAGTGGCGGCAAAATTCTTACCTGCGGTAATGGCGGCAGTGCTGGTGATGCACAACATTTTTCATCTGAACTATTAAATCGATTTGAACGTGAACGCCCCAGTCTTCCTGCTATAGCATTAACCACAGACAGCTCTACTATTACCTCTATTGCTAACGACTACAGCTACAATGAGATCTTTTCTAAGCAAATACGGGCTCTAGGTAATGCAGGTGACGTGTTGTTTGCAATTTCAACTAGCGGCAATAGTGCGAACGTGGTTCAAGCCATTCAAGCGGCTCACGACCGTGAAATGCGCGTTGTGGCCTTAACTGGCAGGAACGGTGGGGACATGGCGTCTTTACTTTTGCCTGAAGACATCGAAATTCGTGTGCCAGCCACTTCAACAGCCCGTATACAAGAAGTGCATTTACTGGTAATTCACTGCTTATGTGACTTAATTGACTGGCAGTTATTTGGTCCAATAGATTAAAGCTTGGTTAGTGTCTAATCAATCAGACCTAAAAGCTCAAGTATCACTTTATCCAGCCAAAAAAAAACAGAGCCTAGGCTCTGTTTTTTTGTGCTTTACACTTACAACTGAACTATGTGACAACCGATCTTTATTTAACAACTGTCAGAGAAGGCCGGTTAATAGACGTAACCTTAGATCCAAAAGAGGCTTTAGGTACTTCTTTAAGCGCTTGCTTTGGTGGTGGCGGAGGTGTTGAAGGATCAGGGGCGCCAGCCTCGTTACCAAATACCATTCCTTCACCGTTTTCTTTAGCATAAATTGCCAGTACAGCCACAATAGGTACATATACATTTTGCGTAACACCGGCAAAACGTGCATTGAAGCTCACTGCATCGTTGCCAATTGACAAATCACGAACCGCGCCAGTACTCAGGTTTAAAACTATCTGCCCATCATCTACATGCTCCATAGGAACCTGAACACCAAGAATATTGGCATCAACTAAGACATACGGAGTAAAATCATTATCTAAGATCCACTCATGAAGTCCACGCATTAAGTATGGGCGAGATGGATTCATTCGTGAATTTCTCGCTCTGCTTCAGACAAACTGGCTTGGAAAGATTCACGTTCAAACAAACGCTCCATATATTCATGAAGATCTTTAGTTTGTTTTTCAGGCAATTCGATTCCTAACATCGGCAAACGCCATAGTAATGGAGCAGTAAGACAATCTACAATGCTGTACTCATCATTCATAAAGTACGGCTTTTCACCAAAAATAGGCGAAGTACTGATTAAGCTTTCACGTAACTCTTTACGAGCTGCTATCACTGCGTCGTCATCTTTATTAGCAAGAATAATATCAGCTAATGTGCACCAGTCCCTTTGAATGCGGTATAACCATAAACGGCTTTCAGCACGGGCAACCGGGTAAACAGGTAATAATGGAGGATGCGGGAAACGCTCGTCCAAATATTCCATCATAATACCTGGTTCGTACAAAACTAATTCACGGTCAATTAGTGTTGGTACAGTGTTATAAGGATTTAAAGACGCTAAATCTTCAGGTGGATTGTTTGGGTCTATATCATGAATCTCAACCGCTACGCCTTTTTCAGCAAGAACGATGCGTACGCGATGACAATAATGATCGATGCCATCCGAAAAAAATGTCATGGAAGAGCGCTTGGCGACTACACCCATAAAGGTTGTCCTCAAAAAAAGTAAAAAAACTCGATCGACGATTGTATACCAAATCGCAGGTTTTGTGGGATTTAAATGATGAAAGTACTCCAGCTACTTGTAAATTTAAAGATATAGCAGCTCGCATCAGCATAAAGCGTGTAATTGGCTCATAAAAAATGAACAACATGCAATACGATATAGAACCTTCAGGCAAAAAAAAGCCTCAAATAGATTAATAATTGAGGCTTTCTAACATTTGATCTTAAGGCTAATTCAGCACTTAATGAATGTCTCTCCAAAACTCGCGATTCAGGTAATACACCGGAACAAACAAGATTAACAAGAACAATAGTACCCAGTATCCAATGCGCTGACGCTCAAGAGCGATAGGCTCAGCCATGTACACTAAGAAATTAGTCAAATCTGCAATCGCAACATCGAATTCTTTCTCGTCTAACTGGCCCTTCTCTTCAATAAACAGGACACCGTCTTGCTCTTCGTAAATATTTTTACCCGTTAACGGATCAAAACCTACCGCTACAGGGGCCCTACCTATAACTTGCTTACCTTGAAGGCCTTCAAGTACATGGGGCATACCAACATCTTTATATACTAAGTTGTTAACACCATAGGGGCGACTTGGATCTTCATAGAAACTACGAAGATAAGTGTAAACCCAATCAGCGCCGCGAACACGAGTAACCAATGTCAAATCTGGAGGACTAGCACCAAACCATTTTTTAGAGTCTTCGTTGCGCATTGCGATTTCCATCAGACTACCAATACTAGTCTCAGCAAAGATTAGATTGTCTTGCATTAAATCTTCAGGAATCCCCAAGTCACGGGCAACTCGGTTATAGCGTGCAAACTTAGTGCTGTGACAACCCATGCAATGGTTAGCAAAGTTTTTTGCTCCACGCTGCAAAGAGGCCTGATCATGGAGATCAACTTTCATATCATCAAGAGGCACGCTAGGACCAGCTGCAAAAGCAAAAACTGGCATAATGGCAAAAATAATTGCAATTAAATATTTCATTAGCCTGTCACCCTATCTGGTACCGGTTTAGTTTTCTCGTTGGCTGAGATATATGGCAATGTAAAAAACCATAAGAAATATACTAGTGTGCCCACTTGACCCAGTATCTGGTAAAGACCAGAAGCAGGCTTAGTGCCTAACCAAGTTAACAACACAAAGAATAAAGCGAATACAACCAAGTTAATACGAGAAATTAATCCCTTATAACGCCAAGACCTAACAGGACTACGATCTAACCAAGGGAGGACAAATAGAACAGCTATTGCACCGCCCATGGCTATTACACCACCAAGCTGTGAACTAATAGGACCTATATCAAATGTCACCGCACGTAAAATGGTATAAAAAGCACCAAAATACCATACAGGGGCAATATGAGCGGGGGTCTTCAAGCCGTTAGCTTCTTCAAAGTTAGCGTATTCAAGCATGTAGCCGTTGCCTTCTGGGAAGAAAAATAATACAAACGAGAATACAAACAAGAACACCACAATACCTACCAAGTCATGCACGGTGTAATAAGGGTGAAAAGGAATACCATCTAGAGGTGCACCGTTCTCATCTTTATATTTTTTAATGTCTACGCCATCTGGATTATTAGAACCTACTTCATGTAACGCTAATATATGCAGAAAAACCAAGGCTACAATCACTAGCGGCAATGCAATAACGTGTAATGCGAAGAATCGGTTTAGTGTAATTCCTGATAGCAAGAAGTCACCACGGACCCACTCAACTAGGTCTGGACCAATAATTGGTAATGTACCAAAGATAGACAGGATGACCTGTGCACCCCAATAAGACATTTGACCCCAAGGCAATACGTAACCCATGAACGCTTCGGCCATTAACATTAAGTAAATTGCCATACCGAAGATCCAAATGAGTTCACGAGGCTTTTGATATGAACCGTACATTAGGCCGCGGAACATGTGCATGTAAATAACAAGAAAGAAAAACGAAGCACCGGTAGAGTGCATATAGCGAATTAACCAACCCATCTCTACATCACGCATTATATATTCAACAGAAGCAAACGCGCCTTCCGCTGTAGGCGTGTAAGACATTGTTAACCAAACACCCGTCAGGATCTGGTTAGCCAACATCAGCATTGCAAAAACGCCGAAGAAGTACCAAAAATTAAGATTCTTAGGGGCATAATACTTAGACATATGCTTTTCGAAAGCAGCGGTTACTGGCAGGCGATCGTTAATCCAACCCATTAAACCTTTTTTATCACTCATTATGAATTCTCCTCGTCAACACCGATGATAAGGGTGTTCTCATCCAAGTAAGAATGAGGGGGTATTGGCAGGTTTTTAGCGGCTGGAGAGCCATTAAAGACACGACCAGATAAATCGAACCGAGACCCGTGACAAGGGCAAAAGAAACCACCCTTCCAGTCTTCCTGAAAAGCCTCAGGCTGAACCTCAGGGAAAAACTTAGGTGCACAGCCAAGGTGAGTACAAACACCTTCAATTACAGCGATTTCAGGCTTTCGAGAGCGCTGAATGTTGTCTGCATAGTCTGGCTGCTGAGCTTTATCTAGGTTATCTGGGTCTTTAAGATCCGGAGCTAGCCCTTCTAAATATCCCAGAGCTTCCTCTGTACGGCTTACTATGAAAATCGGTTTACCGCGCCAAGCTACGGTAATCATAGCGCCGGGTTCAATTTTACTGATATCTGCTTTTGCAGGTGCACCAGCCGCTTTCGCTTTTTCGTTCGGAGCCCAAGACTTCACGAACGGTATAGCAACACCGACCGCACCAATGCCACCACCTACTGCCGTTGTGGCAATAAGGAAGCTGCGTCGGCCATTATTTACGCCATCATTGATCATTCAGGCACTCTCCCATCAACTTTTTTGAGTTCTTTGCAGTTATATTACTGCTAATTTTATGTTACCAACTTATTTAACGTATATATTTAAACGCTATATCAATATTACAAATCATGAATAGTCAGTAATGTTTAGCTGTCTTCTTACTAAAGCACATTAGACAGTTAAGGTAAAAATTTCGGTTGAAATAGTACTTAAATGTTACTTTGCTTACAAGGTGCATATCAATAATCTATCAGTTTATTGACATAATCCTTTGTTTTAAAGCAAAAAAAAAGCGCCCAGATCGAAATCTGGACGCTTTTTTGAGCAACAGCCCGAAAACGAATTAACGTTTTGAGAACTGAGGCTTCTTACGTGCTTTACGCAGACCAACTTTCTTACGTTCAACTTCACGGCTGTCACGAGTAACGTAACCAGCAGCACGAAGAGAAGGACGTAGAGTTTCGTCATACTCCATAAGAGCACGAGTAATACCGTGACGAATCGCACCAGCTTGACCTGAAGCACCACCACCAGCAACGGTGATGAATAAATCGAACTTCTCAGCATTTTCAGTTAAAACAAGCGGCTGACGAACGACCATGCGTGAAGTTTCACGACCAAAGTATTCTTCAAGAGTACGCTTGTTTACAACGATTTTGCCAGTTCCAGGACGTAAAAATACACGTGCCTTAGAAGATTTACGACGGCCAGTGCCATAGTTTTGATTTGCTGCCATGATAGCCTCTTAAACCTTTAGTTCTTGTGGTTGTTGTGCAGTATGTGGATGCGCTGTACCAGCATACACTTTCAACTTAGTGAACATTGCACGACCTAGAGGGTTCTTAGGAAGCATGCCTTTCACAGCTAGCTCAATTACACGACCAGGCTTACGCGTTTGAAGGTCAGTGAAGTTGATCTCACGTATGCCACCAGGGTAACCGGTGTGACGGTAGTAAGTTTTGTTCTGAGCTTTCGCACCAGTAACAGTTACCTTATCAGCATTAATAACAACGATATAATCGCCAGTATCAACGTGAGGGGTATATTCAGGCTTATGCTTGCCACGTAGACGTGATGCAACAAGAGTTGCTAGGCGACCTAGGGTCTCACCTTCAGCGTCGATGACGAACCATTCGCGTTTTACAGTTTCGGGTTTTGCAGTATATGTTTTCATAATATTTTCTATAATTCCGCCTAATCAACATGTTACCTACAACGACCGGGTTATCCAGAAGGAGCAACACAGTGTTAGGGCTTCGTTCGGGGAAACGATGGCGGCGAATTATACAGAACATATTTTAGGATTTCATCTTTTTTTTGAATGTAATTGCAAGAAAAGGAAAAATCCATGGACAATAGTCAGAATCGCACTAAAAAGACTAGTAGCGCTCGCCTTCTTTAAAGTTCATTAAACCCCAGGTCAATGATAATAAAGCCATCACTAAGTTTAATAATATAGCCACCACCATACGACTTTGCTGAGCTGGAGTCTCGTTATAGCCCAACAAACCACCGAGGTAAAAAGCGATAACCGAACCTAAAAAGGCAACCAACAGCATGCAAATAAGGAAATACCCCTTGCCATCGTCTAGCGTAATTTGAAATTGGTCTATTTGCTTATTAAAGTAGCGAAACGCCAGTACACAAAGACCCACTGTAAACACCAATGTAATCAAAAAATATAAAATCATAACTCCCACCTATTAATATTCGTTCACCGTAAGAGTAATACAGAATTTCAAAGCCTCAAGGTCAAAAGGCAATTAATGTGATGAGTTGTAAGTAAATCCTGTTTTTAAAGAGCTCATGGAAGTAAGTGGATATAATGATATGGATTGCTGATCAATTTGAGGGCGCTTTCATATCACCCACCTTGTATTTCCGATGCATTACGCACTTTGTGCTAATACACCAGATCACCGGGCTCGTTAAGGTTAGTGTTCCCGAGTAGCTCGGAACCTCACCTCAGGGTAACGCTCCTGTGAAAGCTGCAAGTTCACACGAGTGGGCGCTATATAAGTCAGATTACCACCGCCATCTAGCGCTAAGTTATCATGGGCTTTCTTTTCAAACTCAGCCATTTTGATTTTGTCGTCACAATCGACCCATCGTGCCGTGGCAACGCTGATAGGTTCATAAATAGCTTCTACTTTATATTCGTCCTTTAGACGCTGAGCAACCACGTCAAACTGAAGAATACCCACTGCACCCACTATAAGATCGTTATTTCTCTTAGGTCTGAATACCTGCACCGCACCTTCTTCAGACAATTGAATAATGCCTTTTAGTAGCTGCTTCTGTTTAAGCGGATCTTTTAGGCGAATTCGCTTAAACAGCTCAGGGGCAAAGTGAGGAATACCAGTAAATTTGAGGTCTTCACCCATAGTAAAGGTATCGCCTATTTGAATCGAGCCATGGTTATGCAAGCCAATAATATCGCCAGCATAAGCCTCTTCAGCCGCTGTGCGATCGCCCGCCATAAAGGTAAGGGCATCGCCTATGCGAACATCTTTCCCTATGCGCACATGTTTGGCTTTCATGCCTCTTTCATACTTACCAGATACCACTCGTAAAAACGCAACACGATCTCGATGCTGTGGATCCATATTGGCTTGAATCTTAAATACAAAACCCGTAAATTCTTCTTCAGTTGGCTCTACGTCTCTGACTTCCGTTTTGCGGTTTTTAGGCGTGGGCGCCCAAGCCGTTAAGCCGTCCAGCATGTGGTCTACGCCAAAGTTACCTAACGCAGTACCAAAATACACTGGGGTTAACTCCCCTTCTAAAAACATTTCTAAATCAAATTCGTTAGATGCACCACGAACCAGTTCGATCTCATCGCGGAAATCGTCTGCATAGGGACCCATCTCTTTATCAAACTCGGCGTTGTGTATGCCCTTAATCACTCGGCGCTCTTGAATAGTGTGACCTTGGCCGGTGGCGTATAAAAACACTTCGTCGGTATATAAGTTGTATACGCCTTTAAACTCCTTGCCCATGCCTATTGGCCAAGTAATAGGTGCGCACATAATGTCTAGAACGTTTTCTACTTCGTCCATCACATCAATTGGATCACGGGTATCACGATCTAGCTTGTTCATAAAAGTAATAATTGGAGTATCACGTAAGCGAGTGACCTCCATCAATTTAACTGTACGCTCCTCTACGCCTTTGGCCGCATCAATTACCATTAAGCAAGAATCCACTGCGGTAAGTGTTCGATAGGTATCTTCAGAGAAATCTTCGTGTCCAGGTGTATCTAACAGATTTACCAAACAATCGTTGTACGGAAACTGCATCACAGACGTAGTAATAGAGATACCACGGTCTTTTTCCATCTGCATCCAGTCAGACTTAGCAAACTGCTTTGAACCACGACCTTTTACTGTACCGGCTTTTTGAAGTTTGTTGCCGAACAACAAAACTTTCTCGGTGATGGTGGTTTTACCCGCATCGGGATGCGAGATAATGGCGAAGGTGCGGCGTTTGCCCACTTCGCTTACTTGATTACTCATAAGCTAAATTCAATAGATGATGCTGGAATTAGCCGCATTATAGCCATTTGAGCCATGATTTACGAGGACATAAATCAGCAGTAGATATGATGTAGGAGTCTGACAAGGGACAGGCGCCCCTCTATTTGTAAAGCAAATAAAAAGACACCGGAGCGCCTTTTTATCTATTCGGTCTGAACAGTTACAACGTCTTCATAAACTCAAGCAATGCATCTTTGTCATAGCTAGGTAAATTAGTCCCGTAAACATGGCCTTTTTTATTGTTACCACGAATGCTTGTATCAAATAAGAAATCACCGGCATTTACGTAACCAACATCATCGGTATCAAAATCTGTACTGCCCACCCAAAAGCTAGTGGCTCGATCTTGTGGCTTGGCCAATAGATCTTTTAACGTTCGAACCGATCCGTTATGTAAAAATGGCCCAGTAAAAGCTATACCGTCTAAAGGCTTGGCTCGATAAGACGTTGGGGTTAATGGCTGTTGATCAATATTGCCCGCTGCGTAATCGATTACTAAAGCATCGACCGCATCACCTAACGATAAGTTAGGATAAGCCTGAGCGGCTTTAATTTTAAAGCCAACAGTGTCTTGATGGTTGGCCACTATGACTCGGGTGTTAATGCCCAGCAGCACCAACGCATTAAAGTCGTCGGGGAAGCCATCTTTAAACTTAATGCCGGTTTCAGGATCAACGGAATCGGGGCGCTGATTCGCAAGGACTGAGCCGATGATTCCACTTCTTTCTTTACGCAGGCCATAGTCAGTAGCAAAGGCTTCGTCAGTACCCACATCAATGTGATGAACCCGTGTCACTTTAGTAAATTGACGACCAATTGAATTTGGTGCCGTTAGTTCTGCTTGAGAAATCCCATCTGTGGTATTCATGTGGCAAGCTGCACAGTTTTCTGCATAGACAGTTTCACCATGGCTTACCAAAGAATCATTTAACTCAGGAAATGAAGACGGCCAAATTGGCGGTGATACTTTATTTAGAGCTTGCTCTAGATTATAAAGATTATCAATTTTAGGCGTGGCATCAAACAAAGTATTCAAACCTAGCTGCATCCCTAATAGCTCTAATGTATCTGGAATATTTTTATCATCGTCAATATTAGAATAACCAAACACACCTAATACCTCACCTGCATTACGAGTAATAGGGTCTGTTCCTAAACAATTAGTTTGCACGCACTCTAAACTTGAAGCGTTCCAAATATATGGATAACTCACTGGAGCTGACAATACCGAAGCTTTAGAGATATCACGGTCAGCGTGATCAATATGCACTTGATTCAAGATTGCCCCAATAGCATCTAATCGCCCAGGACCGTTTTCAACTGAAACCCGATTACGTTTTTCATAGTTAGAGACATATTCAAGGGCCGTATCTAAATACCTCCTGGCATTAAATGCACTAACAGGCCATGCAGAGGCATCTCTATTTCTCATCACATACTTAAAAAAACGACTCTTAAATCTTGAGAACTTTCTTCTATTATTTCTATTTGCCTCTAACGCAGACGATAGTCTTCTTAAGAACTCAATCATATCGGCATTCGCTTGACCCGCCTCTATATAGAAAGTATTTGCACCATGGGTAACTTTACCCGTATGGCATGCAGCACAGGTTAGTCCAAGATAATTTCGCTTATTAAGATTATTTTTGTCTTTAACAAACCCTAAAGGTAGACCATTTTGAGTTAAATTTTGCTCTACACGCTCACCAGGAGAGCCATCATAAGATTCGTAAGCGGTTACGTAAGCGGCTTCCTCTGGGTATAAAAAACCATACTTAGACAAAGACTCTCGAGACGAAAATAACTGAGTAGAATTCTCTTCCTCTATATTTAAAAATACCTCCCATTTTAAAAGATGTGAACCTTGGGGAGTTTTATACCATGCTGTTCGACAGGTATTTCCTCCATTTTCATAACAGCTCTCATCCCAACCGTTCATCCAATGAATTTTATCAGCTGCAAATACTGGCAACACCAGTAGTGCAAAACATGACCAAAACATATATTTTATTATATTATTTATTTTCATATGCCTCTTATCTATTCCTATATTTAATACTGTTAAATTAATACCCACTCAATGATAAAATTATTTTAAATTGAAACGAATGTATCAATTACAATCATATAAACTTGAAGTAGATGTCCTCTATTAATTTGAATACTAGATAATAATAAAATAAAAAACAGGTTGTTTTTCATCTAAAAGAGGTTATTTTATCCCTCAAATAAAAATTAAACTTGGATCGTGAAATGAAACTTTCCGTCAGCTACGCCAATCATTTATTAATGCTCATAAAAAAAAGAGGTGACTGCAGCCTTACTGATTTAAATATCCATGAAAAAATTCTCGAAAATGAATCCAACCTACTCAGCTTTAGTCAGGTCGCGCCCCTTATCGAAGCTTTACAAGCGTTATACCCTGAGAAATGTGTTGGCTTGTATACTGGACACAGCCAGACTTTAAGTAGCTGGGGAAGAGCAGGGTTTGCAATTTTAACGTGTAAGACACTTTATGATGCAATCTCTCTTGGTATGAAATATCACAGATCAACCGCTATGCTTGTACATTTAAACTTTAGATTTATACATGAGGATCACTCCGAAATAATAATAGAAAAGCGAGAAGAGTACGGTGAACTATTCCCGTTTTGCTTTGAATCCACGATGGCAAGCCTATTAAGTATTTATACACAAATAACTGGCAGACATATTAAATTAATTAAAATTGATCTTAATTACAATCTAAACTGTGAAAAGATTTATGAATATAAAAAATATTTTAAATGCCCAATCAACTTAAATTGCAAAGAAGTAAAAATAGAGTTTGAATTGCCTGAAAATATAGATATGCCAATGTTTGATGCGGCCAATTCAAAAATGTTTTTGCAACAGGTAATAGAGAGAAATGAAGAAATAAAATCAGACAGTCTTGTATCAAACATTTACAGCCGTATATCTCAAGGAGACGGTAGATTTTACTCACAATCTGAAATTGCTACGGAACTTAACATTTCAACTAGCTCACTTTCAAAAAAACTTAATAAAGTGGGTATAAACTATCGTGAAATATTAGAATCAACAAAACATAAGATTGCAGTAAAGCATTTAAAATCGTCCACCAATATGAAGATGTACGAAATTGCTATATTAAGTGGCTACTCCGATATATCTAACTTTAGGAAAGCTTTTTTGCGCTGGGAAGGCATTCCCCCTTCAGACTTTAGAAAAGCACATCATATTTAAATTATTTTGGCTTGTCCTTTAGGTTATGTCCGCAATATATTAGCTATGCCCCTAATAGCCACCGAGTAATGTTAGCTACAAATATTCCTAAGTAATTACCCACAGCATAACCAATAATAGCCACTGCAAAGCCAGGAAGTAAAATTTCACGATTTTTTAATGCTCCTGCAATAACAGGAATAAACGGCACTGACATAATAGCGGCCGAAGACGTAATTAAAAATGTATCAGTGTCTATATCAAATATTTTACACAGAGCAGCTTGCAGTAACAGCGAGCCAACTAAAATAAAGCTAATATAGCTGACTAACCCAATATCTATATTAGTAAAAATATTAGTATCTATCATAGTCCCAGTGGTAAAGCAGAATACTAAAATAAAATACATGCCTAACTGAAAGCTATTAGCCAACTTACGAATGGCTCGAATATGCGATGCGATTAAACCTAGTGTAGTAATCAAAATTATAGTCATAACTGAAGAAAACGATTCAGGCATAATACCCGCTATGCCTACTGATAAGACAACCACCACACCAGAGCATAAAAGTGAAAATAACGTTTGTGTCATTAAGCTTGGATGGATCAAGCGCTTGTAAGCATTAGCACTTTCATCGGCTAGGTGTTCCATGCCACCATAATCAACTTCGACATCAATATTTTTACTTTGATAAGGTCTTAATACAAAACCGAATATTTTTTGTGCTACGGTCATTACAAATATTAAGTACATGGCAGAAAAAATAAGGTCGTAAGTGACCATGGTTAAAAATATTGAATCGTCACCGTCGATTGCTGCTTTAATAGCTCCCATGTTTGGTCCGCCGCCAGTATAAGCCCCTACCGACATACCCGCTACCTGCCACACTTTATGCACCTGATCAGAAAAAATTAATGCACCAACTACACTAATAATCATTACCGACAATAGCGCCAGACCCATGCCTTTTAATGTATCGCCTGCCATGTTTAACGCCCCCTTAACGTTAATTGAAAACAATAAAAGAGGTAATGCAATCGCAATGCTAATTTCTGAAATGTTTTTTTGAATAGATGTTACCGTCTCGACTGGAAAAAATGTCGAAATATCTAATGTCATAGCAAATAATATACCCACTAAAAACGCTAGCACTACTACTCCAACTTTATCTAAAATAGATATACGTTGCGCAATAAAAATTAATAGGATTGGAACTATTAAATAAAAAAGTACTAATGACATAAATAAATCCTATTATTATTTGTTTTCAAAAACGGGCCATATTTCTATAATCTTTCCGTCTTCGTAAACAGCAATATCACCAAACTGTAAAAATACCGCTTCGCTTTGTGTCGGTCGAAAGAACATGAAATCGTCTACATTAATATTGTCAGTTTCTTTTAACTCATACATTTCTTGGTTACTTGAATGACCAAGAATATTGGCGCGCTTAGAGCCAGCTGGATAACAAGGCTTAGCTAACCAATTACCACCGTATATAAAACACACTTTACGAGGCAGAAACCCTATTCTATGCATCAATTTAGAAAGTTTTTTTAGCATTGGAAACTCAGGATCTTTTATGATTTTTAATACTGGCGCAGCAATAAATGCCGCTGGTACATGATGATCTAGAGTATAAACATCAAAGTCAGTTGGCTTAACCAAAGCAGAAGCCGTAGAAATTTCATTCATCAACCCAGGTTTTTCATACAAAGGATAAGTACTGCTACCTCCTGTGTTTAATGTAAGATTTTCTAACGCGCCCTCTCCCATTACCTTTATGATCACATCAGAAAAACCTTTATATAATTTACAGGCATTGTTAAATGCTTTTATTGGGCCACCTATAAATCCTGGTATTTTGGTAATGTGTGCTTCGTACCCCATCATGCCTGAAAGTGTCAGATAATCATGGCATTTTATATAATTTAATGTTTCTGAAAATTCTTCATGATTAGTAAAGCCACCTCTATGCAGGCCTACATCAAGTTCTAAGTTAATGCGCATTACAGTTTTCAGTTTTTTAGCCAGCTGGCCATATTGCTTCACGCGTGCATAACTGTCTATTAGCCACTGAAGTTGTGTTGTAGGATTAAATTTAAATCCGTCTTGCTTATTTAAAAACTGATAATAGCTTTCCACATTTCCAATTGGCATAGGTTTACCCATCAGTACATCAGCATTAGGGATATGCTCACTTAAATAGCGTAAAAACGGCATATGAAAGCACATTAAACGCTGTGTATTAGCTGACTTCATAATATATTCAAGCATGGGAATAGACGGCAAAGACTTGACTACGATTCTAAAATCGAAGCCTTTTTCAGTAATGGATTTAACGGCGGCTAAATTGCTATCTAACCTTACTTTATCTACTACCAAACTTGGGGTATACAACCCTGCCTTACACAAAGCTTGGGTCATTTTTTTAAAGTAGTTTTCAGACAGCGCGTCGCTCGTTGATACTTGACCAGCTGACATAGAGTATTCCTGACAATAATGAGTTTTAAATTTAGTATTAACTTTTCAATCTAACTATCAAAACACAAATTCAATCTTCAGACCATAAAGCAATCTTATTTGGCCAAATTGACTTGCTAGCTAAACTACTCACCAGCTCTGATTAGCCACCCTTATCACCTGACCTAAAAATATTTGGTTAATCTGTAGCATGGCCATAAGCAACAAGACTTACTAGGTATTCATTGTTTAAGATGAAAACTCACTAGGCTGTGACCACTCTAAAAATAATAAAGGTGCTACTAATGAAAAAACTCATACAGACTAAATTTATTCAGACAACCAGGATTTTAGCCCTCACGCTACTTACACTGCTCTCCTTGCAAGGAATAGCTTACGAAAATAATTATTTAATAGGCCAAGGAATACATGATATTACTGGGCCATCTGCCGAAGTAGGTATGATGGGCTATGCCGAGTTGGAACAAAAAACAGCTGGAATTCACATGCGTCAGTGGGCACGCGCATTTATTGTAAGCGAACCTTCTGCTGGCGAACCGCTGGTGTTTGTTAGTGTTGATGCCGGTGCACTGTTTCAATCTGTATCCCAAGGTGTGTTAAAAAAACTGGCCACTAAATATGGTGATACCTACCATAAAGGAAACGTCGTTTTAAGTGCCACCCATACACACGCAGCAGCGGGTGGGCAATCTCATTATGCACTTTACGATATAACTATTCTTGGACATATTGAACAGGCCTATGACGTACAAGTAGACGGCATAGTAGCCGCGATCGAAGAAGCACATAATAATTTGCAACCTGGGTATATATTAATTAACAAAGGCGACCTATCCAATGCCAGCTACAACCGATCTTTACCCGCCTATAATAATAACCCCAGTGACGAACGCCGTGCATATAACTCTGACATTCAACCTGAAATGACCGTGCTAAAATTTATACAGGGTAAAAAAAGTATCGGCATGATCAACTGGTTTGCCACACACCCCAATGCTTTGGGTGGTAAATTGACATTACAAAGTGGCGACAACAAAGGGTATGCATCTTATCTTTTTGAAAAAACCTTAAAAGGCCATAGCCAATACAGCGATTCAAAAGATTTTGTTGCTGCATTTGCCATCAGCAATGCTGGCGACATGTCTCCCAACATAAACCCGGATACTGAAGGACGTGGCCCCACATCTGACCGGCTAGAAAATGTTCGCATAATCGGTGATCGTCAATTTGTGAAAGCGTTAGATTTATATAACAACGCCAATATCCAACTTACGGGCAGCATTGCCAGCCGACATAAGTTTGTAGATTTTTCTAACACACAAGTAGCTGGTGACTTTACTCAAGAAGGCACCAAGTCAACTTGTGTTGCCGCATTAGGTGAGTCATTTGCAGCCGGTACTGAAGATGGTCGTGGCCCGGACCTATTCAGCGAAGGAACCAAAGCCGACAACCCTTTTTTACAATTTATTACAGGAATGCTGGCTCCAATTAGGCAATATGACAAAGATTGCCACGGTGAAAAAGCCATTCTAGTGGTGCAAGGCAATACGTCTCCTTACCCTTGGACACCTGAAGTATTACCAGTGTCGATTCACACAATTGGACAGTTGAGTATGTTAGCGGTTCCTGCAGAATTTACCGTGATGGCAGGACGTCGCATTATGGCTACGGTGAAAAGTGTTTTAGGCGAGCAAAGCCAATACTCAGTAGTGGCAGGCTTATCTAATGCCTATTCAGGGTATGTGACTACTAAACAAGAATACGATATGCAAAATTATGAAGGCGGATCAACGCATTTTGGTCCATGGACACTGGCCGCTTATCAGCAAACTTTTTATCAGTTAGCCAGCAGTTTACTGCCGGCTGGACAAAACCCTGCGCCAGCATTAAATCCCATTTTATTTCCTAACTATGAACCTATTCCACGAGACTTAACTGGAGAAACCATTAACTTTCAAACTGGAGTCATTCATGACCAAGCGCCAATATTTAAAAGGATTGGTGATGTGGTGACAAACACTAGATCAAGTTATAACAAGGGAGATCAAATAATGGTAAAATTTTGGTCTGGTCACCCTAAAAATAATTTACGTACACAATCTACTTTTATGGAAGTCCAGCACAAAGTAAATAACCGATGGAAAGTTATAGCCACAGATAACGATTGGGAAACCAGTTACGAATGGCAACGTATTGATGGATTATGGGGAACCTCACATGCCATTATTAAATGGAATACTCCCTCTAATACGGTCAGTGGTACTTATCGATTAAAGCATTATGGTGATAAGAAACAGCCATGGAGTGGAAAAATAGTCAGCTACTCTGGCACTAGCCGTAGCTTCACCGTTAATTAGGATATTGTTAACATTAGGTCAATGGAGTATTCTTTTATTAATTTTAAACTATCATTGTTAATACCAGTACGCTGTTGACCAACAGTTGAAATATCTACATTATAATAAGTAAGTGTTGCTAATGAAAACTGAAACGATTGAACAAGCCACTGTTTCTCATAAACAAATTACTAGTTTAGGCGACCAGCAATACCCCAGCTTTGAGTTACGAATTATACTTGCTTATTTATCGGCTCAAGGGCATAAGCATTGGTGCGAAGAACTTTTAGAAGAATTAAACCTTTCGTTCATAGACTTACAACAACCCTTTATTCCCTCACATATTGCTTTTCAAGGCCTAAATTGCATTGTTAAAAACTTCTATAAACCCGGATTAGGCTGCGATATTGCAAAATCATACTGCTTGTCAGAACTGGGGACTATTGGCGCGTCTTTAGGATGTGCAGAAACGCTGGGAGAGGCACTGGAAATAAGTCAGAACTACCATGAACTGCTAGGCAGTTTTACCGACATTGTGAATATTATAGATGCCAATACGTTTACTAACCGTTTAGTCGACGTGGCTAAACTAGACCCACAGGTGTTGCAGTTTTTATTTGAACTAACCTTCGCTGGAATGATTCAACTGGCAGAAGAAATATCGGGACGGCGTATAGATCCTCTGTGTATTCGCTTTAGTACTAAGTTAGATGAACAAACAAAGCAAAAATTAGCTGATTTATTTGATTGTATCATTGAAGATAATTGTAAATTTAATGAATGGGTTATCGATTTAACAAGCTTAACCTTTCCCGTGACCCATAACTTATATTCACCTACTGAAGCCGCTGAAAATCTTAGAAATATGTTACAACTTTTGCAAAAAGAGCAAGGCTTGGTAGATAAAATTACAGACCTTTTAAAATGTACAAATGGAGACTTTCCCGACCCAGACATGATCTCGGATACACTAGGTATGAGTGGTCGTACGATGCGCCGCCACCTAAGTAAAATGGATACTAGCTTCACAAGCTTAATAGATAAAGTGCGATGCCAGCTGGCTATAAATCTAATCCAGTATCAAAATTTGTCAAACGAATCTTTAGCCTGTGAATTAGGCTATTCAGATGCTGCTAATTTTTATAATGCTTTTAAAAAGTGGACTGGAAATGCGCCAGGCTATTATCGTATAGACTAATATTAGCCAATATAAACACAGGGTTACCTGCTTAAACTTAAACATGTAAAATAAAAAAGACGCCCAAGCGTCTTTTTTAGTTAACCTCGAATTACTTACTAATCGGCTACTAACAAACCTTTGTTAACAACGTACGCTAAAGTGTCGTCTAGGCCTTTGCTAAACTTACTCATTATTTCATCTATCTGCGCTATAGTAATAATAAGCGGTGGGCAGAATGCAGCTGAAAATCCAGCCACTACACGAATAATTAAGCCATGGTCCTGACAAGCTTGTGTTAAAAAGTATCCTACCGAGCCATCAGTAAAGGCTTGCCTCGTTTTTTTATTGGCTACCAGTTCTATGGCACCTATCATACCTTTACCGCGTACCTCACCGACTAATGGATGGTCTTTGAATTTTTGCATTTGTGTCTGCATATATTCGCCAATGTAAGCGGCATGATCAAAAATATCATCACGCTCATATATTTCTAATACTTTAAGCGAAACCGCACAGGCCACTGGATGGCTTGAATAGGTATAACCGTGACCAAACACACCTGACTTATCAGATTGATCAATCATTGCTTCGTACATATCACCACGAATAACCGATGCACTAATTGGCATATAGGCCGATGACAATTGCTTAGCAAGTGTCATCATATCTGGCGATTCTATTCCCATAGTGTCGCAACCAAATGGATTACCTGTACGACCAAAACCAGTAATCACTTCGTCCGCCCAAAATAATATATCGTACTTGTTTAATAACGCTTGGACTTTCTGGTAATAACCATCAGGCGGAACAATGACTCCGCTTGCACCTGTAATGGGTTCAGCAATAAATGCAGCAATCGTATGGGCACCTTCTGTTAAAATAAGTGTTTCTAAGTTACCGACTATACGATCAACAAACTGCTCTTCGGTTTCGCCCCCTTTTTTGCCTCGATAATAATGCGGCGCATCAGTTCGTAAAATACCTAACGCTTCAATCGGTAAGTCGAAATGGTTTTGATTTATTGGTAAACCAGTAAGTGACGCCGCAGCCACTGTAACACCATGATAAGAACGCTCACGGGCTATAATTTTAAATTTTTGTGGCTTACCTATGGCATTAAAATAATAGCGCAATATTTTAATATGGCTGTCGTTAGCATCTGAACCTGAATTACCAAAAAATATCTTCGAATCCTTTACTGGCACCATAGCCGATAATTTCTCAGCTAGATCCATACCCACTTGGTGTGTTTTACCTCCAAACATATGGCTAAAAGATAGCTTAGTCATTTGCTCGCTAGTGGCATCAATTAATTCTTGATTACCATAACCTAAAGAAGTGCACCATAAACCCGCCATGCCTTCTATATATTGATTGCCCTTATCATCGTATACATAAACACCTTCGCCACGTTCGATGGTTAAGGTTTCAGTGGCTTTAAAATTTGTTGTGGGGTATATGATTGCGCTCATCTATTTAATCCACCAATGCATAGATATTTAATTTCTAGGTAATCGTCTAAACCGTATTTAGAACCTTCTCGACCTTGACCTGATTCTTTAACACCACCAAACGGAATAACCTCTGAACTTATGGCTGTTTCATTTACACCTACCATGCCGTATTCAAGGCCTTCGCCTACGCGAAATATACGGCCCATATTTTCCGTATAAAAATACGCAGCCAACCCAAAGTCGGTGTCGTTGGCCATGGCTAACGCTTCGTCTTCTGTTTTAAATTTAAAGATCGGCGCCACGGGACCAAATATTTCTTCACTGAATACGCTCATACTTGAATCAACGTTGGTTAAAATAGTCGGTTCATAAAACTGAGCACCCTTGTCACTAATTTTGCCCCCAGTAATAACTGTTGCACCCTGAGCAATGGCGTTGCTAACCTTTGCATGTATACCTTCTATGGCCTTTTCTGTAATCACAGGGCCATGGGTAACACCATCTTGCAAACCATTACCAATATTAAACTGGTCAACCTGCTGCGCAAAACGGGTTACAAATTCGTCGTATATGGTTTCTTGAACCATTATCCGATTAGCACAAATACAGGTTTGACCCGAGTTGCGATATTTTGCTGATAACGCTCCTTGTACAGCTAAGTCGATGTCCGCGTCTTCAAAAACGATCACTGGAGCATTACCCCCAAGTTCCATAGAAGTACGCTTACCTGTTGCCGCGCATTGCGCCATTAGCATTTTTCCCACTGGAGTTGATCCAGTAAAGGTTAGCTTTTTAATGATTTTATTAGACGTTAACTCACCACCAATAGCGGGAGCATCTAAACCAGGCACGACATTTAACAAACCCTTAGGCAACCCTGCACGTTCTGCCAAATGGGCCAAAGCCAACGAAGACAAAGGTGTTTCGGCCGCTGGTTTTAATACCATGGCACAGCCCACTGCCAATGCAGGTGCTGCTTTACGGGTGATCATACCGTTAGGAAAGTTCCAGGGAGTTATTGCTGCCACTACACCAATAGGTTGCTTGATGACTAAGCTACGACGGTCATTTGCGCTTGGAAGAATGTCCCCATAAATACGCTTACCTTCTTCGGCAAACCATTTAATGTACGATGCACCATAGGCAATTTCACCACGGGCCTCAGCAAGAGTCTTACCTTGTTCGGTGGTTAATATAATGGCCAAGTCTTCTTGATTGGCCAGCAGTAGGTCATTCCATTTTTCTAACACCGCACAGCGTTCTTTAGGCGGTAATGCCTTCCACTGCTGCATGGCGACTTCAGCGCTTTCAATGGCACGCTTGGTTTCAGCTGCGCCTAAATTGGCCACTTGAGCAATCTCTTCACCCGTAGCCGGATTGGTCACAGTAAAGGTACTGCCGTTATCTGCATCAACCCATTCGCCGTTAATATAGGCTTGGGTTTTAAATAAACTGTTATCTGTAAGGGCCAATGTCATTTACGTGTCTCCGTGGTTACCCTCACTAGTTTCATATTAGTGTAAGGCTTAGCTATGCAATTATTAACAGCAAAGCCAAAAATTCTGTATATATAATTGTACTATCATGGGCTAAAAGGTCACATAATAGAATATCCCCTGAGGGGTATTTAAAACAAAATATTGTTTGTTGCTTAATACACTTATTATCAATATAAATACGTTATTAATTGAGCTCTAAGTTAAAGGTTTTAAAAAATGATAGAAAGACAACAAACCAAAGCAAGAATGAGCCGCATTGTTAAGCACAATGGAGTGGTTTATTTGTGTGGTCAAGTTTGCAAAGACGCGACACAAGGCATTACCGAACAAACTAGTAGCATGCTAGAAAAAGTCGACGAGCTTTTAACTGAGGCAGGCAGCGACCGAAAGCATATTTTATCGGCCACCATCTATGTGAAAGACATGTCATACTTTACTCAAATGAATGAAGTTTGGGACGCTTGGGTACCAGAAGGCCATGCGCCCGCCAGAGCTTGTGTTGCGGCTAAGATGGCACGTGATGTGCTCTTAGTAGAAATATCCGTGGTGGCTGCTGTAATTTAATTAAGCAACATATACCTTCAGGGGTATATTTCAATTGAGCGGTTAACAGTATCATTTAATCCATAATTTAAGTGATACAAAATAAAGATAATTATTGATACCTCGAGGTAAGCATGATTACGCCACAACACACCACATCTTATTACGCTGCCTCGGCCAACGACCAAGGTATTCGCCCTGCTCTTTCAGGTCATATTAATTCTGACATCTGTATTATTGGTGCGGGTTATACTGGTCTTTCTACCGCTATACATTTAGCTGAAAGTGGATTTAAAGTGACCGTGCTTGAAGCTGCAAAAGTGGGCTTTGGTGCATCAGGTCGTAATGGTGGGCAAATTGTTCATAGTTATTCTCGCGACATTGATTTTATTGAAAAACATTACGGCAAAGAAGTGGGCGCACAAATGGGCGCCATGGCCTTTGAAGGCGGTACTATTATTCGTCGCCTTATTGAAAAATATAATATCCAATGTGATCTTAAAGAAGGTGGCGTATTTGCTGCCTGCAATGAAAAGCAATTAATCGCATTAGAAAGTAAAAAAGCATTATGGGAAGCTCATGGTCACCCTGATTTAGAAATGCTTAATGAAAAAACCATTAAAAACCACGTGGGCAGCGAACGCTACACAGGCGGATTATTAGATAAATCAGGAGGCCATTTTCACCCACTAAATTTAGTACAAGGTGAAGCAAAAGCTCTTGAAACTTTAGGTGGTGTCATTTACGAAGACTCTGAAGTTACCAAAGTAGACGAAGGCAGTAAGGTAACAGTGCACACTGCAAAAGGCAGCGTAACAGCCGACTATGTTGTAGTTGCAGGCAATGCCTATCTAGGTGGGTTAATTCCAAAATTAGAATCCAAAGCGATTCCTTGCGGCACACAAATTATTGCCACTGAACCACTAACACAAGAACAACAAAAACTATT
>JBLHVV010000023.1:0-32477 GCA_047628755.1 Crocinitomicaceae bacterium
ACGATGCCGTCGATTAATGAAAACTCGGTATGAATTTTTAAATGTACAAACTGATTGGGCATTCGGTGTCCTGATAATACGGCTGACGCGGAATATAGACTCAGCGTCGTTTTAAAAGCATTGTAACTAAGATTGCTCGCCAGTGCAGGTAATTTACAACCTGCACTGGCTATCTTTATTACGGTGCATTAAACCGTTTTTACTCTGCGTGAGCCTAAAGCTGGTTTAACAGCTTTTGAATGCGCTTAGCATTGGCGCCAAGGTCACTTTGGCCAACACGGCTCATACTGCGTACATCTACAACAGAACCCGCTTCAGCGGCTGAAATTCGCACTACAATGTCATCTTTAAAGCCAAATAGCAGACTCGTGTCTACCGCTTCTATGGTGAAAGGTAAGATTTGGTTATTTTCAGCCAGTATCGCCCAGCCATTTTGCTCGATAGCAGCACGAGCTGTGGCAAATACATCGGCTGCGCTTTGTTCGAACGCGGCACTTTTAAGGTCTGGATAGCCTGCTAACTGTAATTCAGAAACTTCAGTTCCGGCATACTCAACTGAATGGTCTCCTTCAATGCGATCAGTCTGCGCCGCTACTAATGCAGGAGGATTGGTTACATCGGTGCTTATGTCATGAATAAAAGGTGAGCTTTTAGCTTTTATCACTGAATTACCCAAAATGGCAATGGGCCCTAATGTGACTAATAAAGCGATGACCAAAGCTCTAGAATCCTGTCTGTCTCCGGTGCTCATTTTAAGCAAGCTAATCACCAATACAACAAAACCTAAAACCGCGGCAATTATGAACAGTAGAAAGCTGTGTTTAAAGCTCCAAAGCCCCATGCGTGAGGCAATAATGGCCACTGGGTAAATAGCCAGCAATAGCAGTGCTACTAACTGTAATTTAGGGGCTGATACTTTTTGTAATAAAGACATGCAAGTTCCTATTGTTGTTATTTGTTGTGCTTATTAAAATTTATTTTTAGGCGGTGGTTAGCTTAAACTGAACCGCATCAACTTATAAGCCTTAATACTAAAGTTTTACCTTTAAAGGTTACACTTTTACTATGCTGGCTTAACTGACTAGCTGTTGGTTTTTGATTTCTCAAAAGACAGATCTTTTTCTAATTCTTTGGCTTTGTAATCTAAATCGGCCAATTGCTGCTTCATACCGCTGCGCTCTTCCTCAGCCTCATCCAATAAATCTTTGGCAGATCTTAAGTCCGCTTTAAATTCTACTACTTGCTTGCTGGCTGTCCGCGCGAACAATAAGTAAGACACCGCCATTCCTAGAATGAATGCGCCTGCTGCTATATATGGCATGTTTATCCCCTGTGATATCGTCAAAAATACAACTTTTTATTTATCCCCAATAACTGTGGATAAGTTTGTGCAAAACTTTTTGATAACCCCCTCTAAATGTCTATTATTAAGGGCTTGTTACAGTTTGGTTAATTTTTGATCAATTGTATATTAATCAATTAAAAACAATAACTTACGCTATTTTGTAAGTGTTTTTAAATTGTTTTATTCCATCAGCAACGTTTTTTTCGGTTTGTCTTGTGTTTATGTGTATAAACATCGACGCGCAATGTCCATGTCAAGACTATTTTGACATTATGTTTGATCAGCATACTTTTTAAACAACGATCGTCAATATTTTGTTTAAGGTAAGTGTTAACTAACGGTTAGCAGCTTATCGATACTCAAAATCACTGAAATTACGCGTGCTTTTTGATCAATCATTAATACCTGACCGGCCATGGGTGCTATCTCACATTGGCTAGGCAGTGCCACTTTGTCAAAAACCATACCCTTAAACGTGGGTATCATGACAAATTGCAGCCAATTCTCAAATGACATGGTATCTACGCAAAATGGCTCAGTGCTTTTAAGCTGATGTGAACTTGGGATTGACTTAGACCAAATACCACATTCTTTCAAAACCTGTTCCAAATGCACTAAAAGCTCTAATAATTCATTGGCAAGGGCATCAGACTTTATTCCAGCTTTCATCTAGCCACCACTCGTGTGTTACATTACATTTTTTAGTGGACGTATTATGTCTGCCTCGTACTAATTAATCAAAGTTTCAAATGTGATCTTTTCTATATGTATATTAAGCAGCTTATTTACCGCTTCTTTAACGCAGTGGCATTTTATACTCGAATTCCTTGCCCCAATTGGATTGAGTACAACGACCAGCATCTAAATCGCGCCAGTGCCTTTTTCCCGTTAATAGGCTACTTGGTAGCTGGCTTTAGCGTATTAACATTATGGCTTTGCCTAATGCTGTTCTCTGTGGAAATATCGGTACTTATAACTCTAGCCGCCAGCATTTTATTAACTGGGGCGTTTCATGAGGATGGTTTTGCCGATTTATGCGATGGCTTTGGCGGCGGGTGGACTCAAAACGACATTTTGAGAATCATGAAGGACAGTCGCCTAGGCACTTATGGCGTTACTGGCTTAGTGCTAATTTTGGCCATCAAATGGCAGTCATTAATTGATCTGGCCAACGTAAATATAGGTTATCTTTTTATCGGATTACTGGTGAGCCATAGCTTAAGCCGAGCTTTGTCTATTAGTTTAATTATGGTTCTGCCTTACGTGCAAGCCGATGCACTGTCAAAAGCTAAGCCCATTGCCAAAGACTGGCACCGAGGCGATATGGCCTTTGTATGGCTAACTGCGGTGCTTCCATTGCTGTTTTTACCCTTGGAAGTGGCTGCTTGGTTAATATCCATAGGTTTAGTTAATTTTTATTGGATTTATAAGTGGTTTCAAAAGCGTTTACTTGGTTACACCGGCGATGCCTTAGGGGCAAGCCAGCAAATTCAAGAAGTGTGCTGCTATTTGGTTTTACTTGCGGTGCTTTAATATAGCTCTACTAACAACTCTAGAGGTAGCCGAAAACCGAAACACGCTATTTTTGGTGTACAATCTATTTTGATTTTTTAACCTATTCAGTGCGTATTATGGATCTTAGTCAGTACCTTAGTGAGCTAGATGGCCAATATCGATTGTATGATGTGGGCCGTCGTATCCGTAAACTCGATAAAACTCAGTTTCAACAATTTGAAAATTCTGAAATCGCTTACCCGTTTCCATACCTTCAACATGCTTGGTTAGCTTTATACATTTCACAAAAAAATGAAGTGGGCAACGAGACACTGTGGTTTTTAAAGTGGCCATTAGACGAGCAAGGCAAGCTGATTCAATATGTGCGCGATGATCTGGTTATGCGTCTTGTGCGCTTAAGTGAGCAGCCATTAAATGTGCAAGCGGACACTGAGATTGAAGACCCATTAAAAGATAATTCTTTTTCGTTTAACCCCGATGACATCCGTCGCGCTAATTTAAATGCCATGATCAATCATAGTCAGCATAGAAAACCATCTACCTATTACGATACGGTTGTAAGGTATTTACAAGCAGGCACATTAAACTCAAACGAACTTACCCACTGGCAAAACTTAGGTATGCAAGGGATTGCCGATGTAGCTGCCAAGTGCAACGAGCATGAAGCCAGCTTAAAAGCCTGCCTGACAACTATGCCAAGCGAAGTGTATTTAGCGTTTGGCCAATGCTTAGAACATTCTAATGTGTCTTATGCAATTGCTAGCGCAGTCTTAAATCGCCTTAAAGCTGACCTACAAAAAGCACATAATGCGTCTGCTGTAGAGGCCAGTTTAAGAATTATTGGCCCGTGCTTTAGCGACCAATTGCGAATTGAGGCCTGGCAACTATGGATGAACAGTGACTATAAAAACAATGTGGCCTGCGTATTAGCATTTGCCACACGAAACTTTGATGACTTAGGTTTTATGCCTGAGACCATCACACCGTTTTTAATTACCTTGGCTGAATTTAATCAACAGGGCAGCGAAACATTTTCTGTATTCAGTAAAATTGTAGGGGACTTGCTATTCTTGCCAGGTATTCGAAATTTATTATTAAATGCATTACGCGATCCACAGCGCCCTGCAATATTAGGTCACGCCATGCAAGCTTTGTTAGACAGCAAAAAACAATAGACTTACCATGATAAATATTTGTCCTTGTCAACAACAGCAAGCAAATCCAGCTGAATATGATCAGTGCTGTAAACCGCTTCACTGCGGCTTACATGCATCTCATCTAACGGGTATTAGTCCTGAGCAATTAATGCGTTCACGCTTTAGTGCTTATGTTTTAGGGCTAGAGGGTTATTTAAAACGTACTTGGCATTCTAGCACTTGCCCTCGCCCATTAGCGGCCAAGCCAGATGATCAATGGTTAAAGTTAGATGTAGTTTCTAGCTCTGATAGTCAGGTGCACTTTAAAGCCTTTTTTAAAGATCAAAATGGCTTTCAATGCTTAGAAGAAACCAGCGACTTTGTAATAGAAAATGATCGATTGGTTTATTTATGCGGCGATACCCAAATGCACACCATTACATTAAAACGGAATGATGTGTGCTTGTGCGGCAGCGGTAAGAAATTTAAAAAGTGTTGCGACTCTCTCGGATAATAAATTGTACAGAACGGCTTTTTTAAACTGCTCTGCTAGACAGCCAATCGGACACTGCTTGTCCTGTTGGGCCTGGCCAAGGTTTTAGTTTTTCTACGGGTATGACTTTGTAGTCGTCTAGCTCACGGTTTAAATAAATATCTCCAAGCGCTTTTACTGAGTAGGCCATGATCAGCTGATTCTTTTGTTCAAACATATAATGCCCAACAAATGTTGCATCGTAGGCTTTTAGCCCTAGCTCTTCTTGGGTTTCGCGAATGGCCGTTTGCTGTGGCAGTTCTAAAGGGTCTACAAAACCGGTAATCACACTGAACATTCCTGCTGGCCACTCTACATTGTGGGCCAATATCACCCCTTCTGTTGTTTCAACGATAATCGCAACCACTGGTGTTGGATTATCAAAATGGGCAAAACCACATTCTGGGGAACAGGCCTTCATATTACGACCATCTATAAATTGCAGCTTGGTCTGTGCACCGCAAGTTGGACAATATTTGTATGTGGGGGTAGAAAAACTGGACATGTTAGATCACGCTTATTATTTTTGTTTACTGTTGATTTGCTGTTAGCTTACTGCCAATTGGACACTTTATCACAGGTTAATTATGCTTATTACAACGTGGGAGGTTGAACCTTTAGACCAGCTAGTGTCTGATTAACTCCTTATGTCCTTTGCAACCGACTCACAAAACATTCTATGAATTCTGTTTTCAGATTAACCATCTTAGCCAGCTTACTTATACACCTAACAGTGTACCTAGGGCTAATGGTGGACTTTGAAGACGTTATCACCACTGAACACAAAGCAGATAAAACAATGGAGTTTGTTTTGGAGGCCCCTGCCCCAGAGTCAGTAGTCGAGCAAACTAGTCAGAGTCAAGCCAATCCCCTAGAAGAACAAAAAAACATACCTCCTGCGCCTAGACATATGGAAGACGACATTAATAAAGCGAATCGCAGTGACGGGTTGGCTGAATCTGGTGGTAAGCAAACTCCTAAGCCCAAAGGGCAAGAAAACCAAGACATCAATGAGCGCGAGCAAATGTCACAAGCTAATAGCCCAGAATTCGTTAGGAGCAATCTATCTAGCTTACTGCAACAGGCTATTGATAATGTAAAACTAGATACCACAGACCATAACGAGGATAAGAAGAAGGCAGGACAGCAACTGAATGAACAGGAAGATGATGCGCTAGACGATAGCTTGGTTAAATCGCCACTGGAAAAGCTAGAGGAAGAAAAAGCCCGTTGGCGAAATATGGTATTAAAAAGAATCAGTGAGCAAATCAGCTTTGTATGGGTAAAGCCCGACGGCTCCAGTCAGTCGAATGCTGGAGTGATTCGCTTAAACATCGACTCTGAAGGTTATCTAAGCAGCGCTTGGGTACATTTTTCCAGTGGAGATGGTCTGCTAGACGCATCTATATTGAGAGCCATACGCAGTATTTGGCGTTTTCAAATCCCAGAGTCTGACAGGCTGAACCGGCACTATCGACAACTGGAATTTCACTACAGAGGTGGCGTGTAGGCTAGCTGCTAACTACTCAACGTCCTTAGCTCTGCCCATTCCTCTAATAATCATTCCCCATGTAGTCATACATAACCCCACAATAGATACCAACATACCCATATTCACCCAAGTACCGTGGCGAAACATATAAGGCACCACATCATGCTTCATCGCACTGTCGCAAATACCCAGCACATAATCCCAACTACCCGACTCCTGAACGCACCTTGCGGCGCTTTGCGCCTCAAGCATATAAAGCGTTACAAGTACCACACTGGGCACAAACAACAAAATCATTCCCCATCTAAGCATGACTGCTCCATCTGTTATAACTTTCTGATATTATAAACTGAATATTAACTGAATGTGTCTTACACAACCATTGCATTATTGCATAGTACTAGGCAATAATGGCCAGCTAATATAAAAATATAATAAAAACCGAGTACAACTATGAAATCACTCATTCAAACCGCTCTAATATTGGCCCTTTCGATATTTCTATCTAATATCTCTGTTGCTAATGAAAGCCTTGATCAACTTCTGAATAAAATTGATGCCGACATTGCTGCAAGCCGCTTGAGTAATCCTGTAGGCAATAATGCTATTGAAAAAATATGGCAATTTAAAGCCATTGCTCCCTTTGACCAACGTATAAACAGCCGTACCATAGATGTCGGTGCGTTTTACGTGAAACTGGCAAATCAAGCTATCCCCCAAAGGAAATATTTGAACGCTCAAATCTACCTAGATAAAGCTTGGATGCTGGCATACCTAACACCTGGTTTAGAAAATGCTCAGGATTCTTTAGACAAAGTATACAAATCAAGCGGCACACCAAATGTTGCAAAAAGAGTTAGCAAACCAGCTCCTGTTACTAAACCAGCTGCAGTGGCTAAAGTAGCTGTTAAAAAGGATGACATCGCTGCTAAAAAAGCTAAGCAGAAAAAGCAATTAGCGGCAGCCAAACTGGCCAAGAAAAAAGCTGACAAGCAAGCGGCCCTTCGCCGCAAAGACGCTAAAGTGAAAGAACAACGCTTAGCTAAACTGCGCGCTGATGAGCAAGCGAAAAATCGTTCCACACAAAAGCTGGCCGCTTTGGAAGCTCGACGCAAACTTACAGCTCAACCTGTACGAGTGTTATCTAAATCTATTGCTGACTTTAATCTAGATCAAAACTTAATTGATAATCGCGAAACAAGCTCTATCCGTTCTGCTTTAGGCCCGATCTGCAAAGAGATTATTGATAACGAGGCATCGGTTGTTTTAAACACTCGCAACAAGCAAGATTACCGCTGGTTGACTGTACGCCTTACACTTTGCGTGCGTCGCCTTGATAAAGGCTTCCGCCTACGCCACAGCCATAGAGTAGTGGCAGATGCCCAGCCAAGTATCAGTCTTCACCCCGGCCGTAACACGTCGCTGCTTCAGCAGAGCCGTGGTTAAATCGCTTTTAATGGCCAAGCGCCTCTTTACGCTTGGCCAATACACTTTTTTCAAAGCCTAATAACTTGGTGTATTTAGCCGGAAATAAACGTACGATAAAATCCATAACTTTCGCATCGGGGCCAACTAATATTCTAGGCTTATTCTTTTCGATACCACTGATAATAATTTGTGCGGCTTGTTCCGACGTGGTTTTAGCTAGTTTTTCAAAATCTTTATTTAACTGATCTTTAGAAATACCAACGGCGCTATCATTTACTTTAGCGTTCTTAGTTATGTCAGTTTTAATGCCACCCGGATGCACACACGTAACTTTTATACTAGACCCTGACATTTCGGTACGTAAAGCTTCAGTATAACCCCTTACAGCAAACTTAGATGCGTTATAGGCACTTTGCAATGGCAGTGCTAATAAACCAAACAAACTTGATATATTAACAATAATCGCTTCGTCAGCTTTTGCTAGATTGGGCAAAAACGCTTTACAGCCGTGCACAACACCCCAAAAATTAATATTCATTAACCAATGAAAGTCCTCTAAGCTTTGCTCGCTGGCACGATCAATTAGCGTCACTCCTGCATTATTAAACAGCATATGAACTTGGCCATGCTGAAGTTCTACCGCCTCAGCCAATGCTGAAAATGCAAAATAGTCAGATACATCTAATTCGTGAATAGATGCTATGCCACCCAGTTCTACTACCATCTTTCGGGTTTCTTCTAAGCCGTCCATATTTTTATCAGCCAGTGCCACTGTGACACCGCGTTTAGTCAGGTTAAGTGCCAAAGAACGACCGATACCTGACGCGCCACCTGTAATTACCGCTACGCGATTTTTAAATTCTTTCATATAATACTCAATATTTTTTTAATCAGTCCATTGTGAATTAACCACTTAATTAACCGCTTAATTAACTATTACAATGTGGCTTTTAATTTCTCTTCTTGTGACTTAGCTTGCTTAACTATTAGCCCACAAATTTGCTCATGAAGTTCGACCGGTAAGTCATGACCCATGCCACTAATAAGGTGCTGCTCAGCTTGTGGTATAGCCTTGGCGGTATCGATACCCCCCTCTACTCTTACTAACAAATCGTCTATCCCATGAATAATTTGGCACGGCATTCTTAATCGAGATAAGTCTTTTACGCGATTGGGCGCTGCTAAAATAGCCAACATTTGACGAGCTGTTCCAGGTGCAGACATGCCACGGTCCATTAGCTCTGCAACATACATTTTTAACTGCTCTGGCTTAGGTTGATAAGCAGGGCTGCCAATTAGCTGCCATGTTTTTATGTGATAATCGATCACGTCTTGCTTGGTTTTAATGATGGGTTTTTTAATTAAGTGCGCTGATACACTTTTATCGGGACCAGGAATTTTTCGATTCCCTGTTGTACTCATAATAGAAGTGAGCGTTTTTACTCTGCTTGGTGCATTGATCGCTAATAGCTGAGAGATCATACCGCCCATGCTGACACCTACCACATGTACGCTGTCTATTTTCAACGCATCCAGTACACCCAATGTATCTTTCATTAGCTCGGTAAGTTCATAAGGAGCAGATACAGATAAACCTATTTTTAGTTTTAAAAACTGCCATAACATATTAGGCACAGGTAATTGATCAAATTTCTCAGACTTACCTTGATCCCTATTATCGATACGTAACACACGAAAGCCTTCAGCTACTAACTTATCAACTATGCCCATTGGCCAGCCTGTCATAGGCATACCTAAACCGTGAATCAATAAAATAACGGGAGCTTGTGGCTCGCCATAAAATTCATACGCAATCTGAGTGCCATTAGCACTAACTGCTTGGACGTCTTGATTCGTCATCTAAAGAGCCTTTTAAAATTTTGGATTTTGATAGATTGATTAATATTTTATTTTTATTTTTACATATAAGTTGTCACAAATATTAGCTTGTAAAGCCCGCCTCTACTGTCACCTAAGAGACGTTAATGGGCCTAAGCCAGTCTAATTTAGCTAAAAAAACACCAGAACAATAGCAAAATATTAAGATTAAATTGTCACTTCAATGACATCTTATTAAGACCTATAAAGTCCTGTTAATACTGTCGCTCAGGAGACTACTTTATCAGCCTAAAGTAGCTAAATTATGTTCATCAATAAAGACAGTATCCGTTCTGTACCATAACGATACTGCTTAACTGCGATAACCACAGAAATGAACTTAGAAAGAGGCATAATAATAATGACAAAAAATGAAACATTAGACGCCGTAATAATAGGTGCAGGGTTTTCAGGCATATGCGCCGGTATTAAGCTTCAAGAGCAAGGCATTAACAGTTACAAGATATACGATAAAGCCCCTAAAGTAGGTGGAACTTGGTACCACAACACCTATCCCGGTGTGGCCTGTGATGTTGCCTCACACTTGTACTGCTATTCATTCGAGCCTAATCCTAATTGGTCACGTGTATTTTCTCCTGGTAATGAGATTCGTGATTACATTGAACATTGTTCTAAGAAATATGGTGTTGACGCTCATATACAACATGGCATGACCCACCTAGGCTCTCGCTTAAATTCTGAATCTAAACTGTGGGAATCAGAGTTTTCAGATGGGTCGATAGTAGCTTCTCATCATTTAATTATTGGCACTGGTGGCTTACATGTACCAAGTTTTCCTAACTTAGAAGGTAAAGACTCCTTTAAAGGCCAAGCGATGCATTCCGCTACATGGGATCATTCTGTGGACCTTACAGATAAACGTGTTGCAATTATTGGCAGCGCAGCAAGTGCCGTACAAATCATTCCAGAAATAGCCAAAATTGCAGGCCATGTGGATGTGTATCAACGCACACCAAACTATATAATGCCACGCAATAATCGTAAATATACTCAGAAAGAGAAAGGACGCTATGCGAACTGGCCTTTTCTAAATAAATTTTATCGTCATTTTTTATTCTTAAAAGGCGATATTTTAACCTTTCCATTGGTGAAAACTAAAGAACCCACCAAGTACAGCGAGCGTGCTAAAAAATTAATTAACGGTTTTATGAAAGTGTCAGTAAAAAACAAAATGGATCACGATTCATTAACACCTGATTATCCACCTGGTTGTAAGCGTATTTTATTATCAGATGACTTTTTTAATGCATTAAATCGCGATAATGTAGCGCTCATAGCGGGGGGAGCCACAGCTATTACAGAAGACTCTGTAGTGGACGTTCATGGCAATAAACATGCAGCTGACATTATTATTTATGCCACTGGGTTTGACATAGAAAAGCATTTATTAGCCACACCATTTTATGGGTCAAATGGAAAAGATTTACGTGAGCAATGGAGTGAAATGCCAGAAGCATATGAAGGTGCTATGATCGCAGGGTATCCAAATCTATATTTCACTACAGGTCCAAACACCGGCGTTGGGACAACGTCAGTTGTATATATGATTGAAAAACAAGTGGGTTTTATTATGCAAGCCATTAAAAAAGCAGGAACTAAAAACCTCATTGCTCCAAAACAAAAAGTTATGGATGACTTTAATTTAGAGATTCAAGGTAAACTACAAGGCACTGTTTGGGCGGGTAACTGTAAAAGCTACTACAAACGTGAAGATGGACGTATTGGAACATTATATCCATACAATGCACGAACTTTCCGTAATCGACATAAACGCTTAAAAGATCATGAGTTTGAGATTGAATCTAAAGCCTAGACTTAAAAACCATATCATCAAATGTTTCGGTAACCGTCTCCCTTAAAAGTTTCGGTAACCGTCTCCATCGAATGTTACAATAGATACCTTATTTTTTTGCTATTAGCTTTTGTTTACTTTTATCTAACAGATGAATAATGCGTTTTTTGTTGTAATAGATCAATAAAATCACTGGTTGTTTTTGACTATTCAAAACGCTGCTTTCAATAAAATTCCATTTGGTAACCACATTTTTTATATCAGAATGATATACATTTCCCACAGAATATTTTTCAAGTACTTGTAAATTTTTTTTAATCATTTTCACAATAACCTTTACATCAATCACAGGCTGGATTGCACCAAAGCCTTGGTTGTCAGGAATTGGAGAGCTGGCCAAATCAAAGAACCTTGCCAGTACAATTTCAATAAGGACTTGTGTGTGCTGTAACCTTTCGGCTTTATTGGAATACTGATACTGTTTATTAGAATATTCGGTATAGTATCGGTTCAAATACCCTCTAAATTCACCTTGTGTTTGACCTGCTACATAATAACCACTGTATTCATCAAAATTATATACCAGTCGTGGCCTAAGTTGAGCCCAGTTTTTCATCAATCTAGCCGCAAAAGGTGCTTCTTTTTTTTGTAACTTTAGCAACGCTTGCTCTGCTATATTTAGCTCTTTCTCATATTCCACTTTATATCTTGTCTCACCCTGTGACGCTCCAAACATATAGAACGCAGACATAGCGCGGCTCACTGCTTCACCATGGTCTAAAAAAACATTATTAGAGTGAGATAACATACTCACAAAGAGTAATATTGAAAGTACTGAGAATTGGGCAAATTGATTCACTTTATTATTCCTTATAGGCTTCTCTTTATAAAGCACATTAACCAACTCTATGGGTGTTAATTGTCCCCTATGCGACACCTTTAAAAAATATTACATTAGCAAACCAGATCTATTCTATGTAACTTTAATTTTTCTAACGCGATCTATTGACGTACCTCGTGTCTATATTGATTGCTATCGAATAATTAATATGGGTAAATCTCGCTTTTTTATCTATATAAGTAAATAATATAGATATTTAATTTACATCCCACGAGATTGCATTTTGATTAATGAAGCACTTAAAACACTGTCTGAAATAGCCACCGAAGCCCATACCAAAATCCAACAAGACTTTGCTAATATAGATCCAATTGTGGGTGTTAGCCGTAATATGAGAAAAAATGGTGTGCCAGCAGATGCGATGACGATTGATTGTTTAAAAACTAATAAGCGAATTATTATTATTCTTCATGACCTACAACCAGATATTATCCATTATCAATTTTCATTATCCACTCAAGATCCCGCAGAAAAATTTGAAACATTAAAACTTTCTGATTTAACAGTGGAGGTACTATATGGTTGGATTAAAAGCTATTTTCAATAATCTGAGCCGTCAGACGAAGGTTAGTATTGGGCTGTTATTAAATTCAGCCCAGTTAAATCAATGGCTATTAATAAATTTAGCCGACTTGTTTAACGCTTTTTTTCCTTCTGGAATGATACGACAAAATATAGGAAAAGCGTGGGGTGTACTTCGCCATTCTAAATACTCACTTTTCACACCTGCGGAAATTAATTTTTCATGAAGCTGCTTAGCATCATCCACTAATACTTCAATTTTACTCACATAAATCTGCATAGGAGGGAGATTGTTCATTGGGGCAAACAGTGGTGATATTTTTTCATTATTGACATCGAATTTTTGAGCATAAAATTCGGCGGCTTCAGTTAAAATTTGAGTATTTAACATAACATCTTTTTTTTCATTGCGTAGGTAGCTAGAATTGGTATGAGTTAAATCTACCCAGGGAGAGTATAAAATTGCTTTTGCGGGTGCAGATAAATTTTTATCACGAATACTTTGCAACGTCGCCAAAGCAAGATTCGCTCCAGCACTATCACCTCCTATGGTGATATTCTGTGAATTAATACCTTGAGCCAAAATGGCATTATAGACTGCCAATGCATCATCATGGGCTGCTGGATATGGATACTCTGGAGCTAAACGATAATCAACCATTAACATTTTTATATTAGCTTTCTTAGCAAGATAACATGCCATATCTCTGTGGCTGTTCATACCACCAGAAATATAACCACCACCATGAAAATAAAGACAAATTTTAGCAAGCTTGTCTTTTACTAATTGATCGGGCATAACCCACTCAACTTTCACACCCGCAATAGTCTTAGGCTGAACTGTAATATTATCAGGAACATTGCTGTTATTAGCTGCCATAAACTTACGACTACGCTTTAAACGTTGTTCAGGTGTAAACTTTAGTGAAGCTTTAGTTGCCGTCTTAATGGCACGGCTCACTAAAAAATTTTGAATACTCATATTTTCCTTTTAAGTTTTTCAGTACTATCTAAACGTTACCATTTTATTTCCGCCTAAGATCCGTATGAACGAATGGTCGTTATAATAGTTTAGCGTGAATTGATCTTTACTATATTTACAATGAGTTACTGACGCATTAATGACCGGTTCAAATACTTGATAGTTGCCCTCGTCAGTTAACCCAAGTGCATACTGAACAACTGCAGCAATCACCCCACCTGAAGTAAAAACAGCCACGTCTTTTCCTGAGCCGTTTAGCCGAATAATATCGTCTACACAGCCTTTAATTCGTCCATAAAAATTATCCCAAGACTCAAGGCCTTCGATCTCTATTTCCAGTTTTTGCCAGTGTTTGAAGCAAGCTCGTAATATATATTGATAAGCTTTTTTATCTTGCTTAGCCTGTTCCATCCATTCAGTTACCTGTGGCTGAACTTCCGCAACTAATGGCATTAACTTCATAACAATCGCGTTTGCGTCTATTTCGTTTAAACGTTCGTCTATTTGCAATTTTGGCAGATGTCTATCATTTTTTTCATAAGCAGCAGTCACTTGCTGTGCAGTTTCACGTTGACGCAATAGACTGCCTGAATACATAGCATCAAACATAACATCTGTCTGCTGTAGATATTGTCCCACTAAGCAAGCTTGCTGCTCACCTAGATCTGATAATTTGTCATAATTAGCACTGCCAAAACTCGCTTGACCGTGACGAATGAAATAAATAGATGCCATGTAATACTTTGCCTATTTTAAATTAGGGCTGACTCAAGCGCCTGACGGAAATCGCCTTCAATCTTTTTGGGGGTTTCAGTTTCTCTATCCACAAACACGTGAGTCATAGTGCCATGGGCACTGGCTATATCTTCACCTTGTTTAAAAATAGCGACACCATATAGAACCGACGAATTTCCTATACGGAGAACCTTAAACGCACCATCAATCTTATCTGGATAAGAAATTGCACTGTGATAAAAGCATTCTGATTGAACAATGTAGCCAATGCTACTGCCTTTATGGATATCAAGACCTGCCTTTTCAATTAAAAATGTATTGGTAATGGTATCAAAATAGGAATAATAAGTTACATTATTCACATGACCATACACGTCGTTATCCATCCAACGAGTGGTGATTGGATAAGTAACGGCGTAGTCTTTGCGTTTAGGTTTGTGCTTAGCTAATTTTTCTATAAATGGTACTTGACTCATGACTAATCCTAACCCCGATTATCTGTTCAATTCTAATCAATAAACTTGTGGGGGGTTATATCCATTTTTATTAACAATTTGGATAACTTTAAACGTTTTATCAAGGATTCTAAATGACCTATCGGGTCAAATCTTATGTCTTTGGCTTGTTACTGAGGATTAATGCTTATTTGGGCTACTTAACGTAAAAAACCAACAGGCATACGCGTTGTTGGCTTGATAGAGTTTAACGACTGGCTGAAATTTTATTTAGCTATTACCAGTCGATAAGTGTCTATCGACGGGATTTTTCTTTAAATCTTCATATTAGTTACTTAATACCTTGTCTGCGAAGCGCTGAAGGTGTGAAGTTTTTATGTGCGATTTCCTTGCCAAACACAAAAGGGTCCACTTCTTCATTATTAAGCTCTACAAAATATCGACCTGCCTGTAGATCATAGTTTAAAATAGTACCGTACCAAGGCGTATTGGCATTAATAAACTGTATCGCATGACCTTCACCTAAACGCCATAGTTTACCGCGAGTATCATATTGCTCAGCAACAGCAACCTGCCAAGTGTCTTCGTCCATATAAAAAGTTCGCTTACCATATATGTGACGTTCACCATCTTTAAGTGTAGCTTCCACATGCCATACACGATGCAATTCATAACGGGCATAAGATTGATTAATATGACCTTCCTTTATAATATCACTGTATTTTAAATTAGTGTCGCTTAGCTTGTAAGCGTTGTAAGGAATGTACATTTCTTTTTTGCCCACTAATTTCCAATCGTATTTATCAGGTGCTCCATTGTACATATCAACTTGATCTGATGTACGCGAACCACCAGACGCTAGTGCGGGGGCATCGTATGAGACCTGAGGTGCACGACGGACACGACGCTGACCTGCATTATAGCTCCAAGCTAAACGGGGCTGCTTAATCTGATCAATTGTTTCATGAAGCAGTAAAACATTACCACTTAAACGAGCAGGTTCTTTAACTTGCTGCGTAAAGTAAAATAAAATATTGGCGTCTTTTTCCGAATCATATCCATCAGCAAGATAATTAGGGAATGTTAGTATTGCAGTGATTTTCACTGGTATGAATGAACCGTTCGACTGCACATTAAATTGCGCGGCATTACGCTCAATAGACCCACCTTTAAAACGAGTTACATGATTCCAAATAACCTGCATACCATTTTGTGGAATTACAAAAGGAAAAGCCTCGTCAAAGTTTTTTAAACCGCTTCCTCCATCTACTAATTCAGTAGCTGTGGCATTCTTTTTAGCTTTATCTTGAATTCCCTTAGGATATACCGCTGTACGCTCTGTTTTATATACTGGCATTACAAAAGTTTCAGGATATTTATTAAACATGGCAATTTGTCCGTCAGACAGACTTGCTTTGTACTGGTCTATATTTTTAGCCGTAATTGTAAAAAGAGGTGCCTCTCCTATAAACTTTTTCGCTACTGGGTTAGTAAAAGGGTCAGCCGTTGGGTCGGCCGCAATACCACCTTTATAAGCAGGAATAGTTCCTGTCTTATTACCTGCGGCTATCGCTCCCATGGGAGTCAGTTCATTGCCTAACTTGGCGGCCTCTTGCATGGTAACTTTTGCAAAAGTTCCAGCACTGGCCATGGCTAGCACCAAAGCCGAAATTGTAAGAACATGTTTTTTCATTGTTTATTCACCTTTATTTTTTCAGTCAATTACTCTGACGCTTTTGTTTTTTATGTTTGGGTACTAAGAATTAAAACTGAACGTCTATACTTGCAGAAACATAGTCACGATCGCCGGTTATAGAATAGTCGCCGCCCTCATACATTGTGTAAGCTAGGTTTGCACTGTAACGCTCTAGATATTTTGCTTTTACCGATAAACCCAATACCTGATTGCCTTCTAAGAACGGGCCTCCAGGACCAGCTGACGTACCCGACACATCGTGAGACCAGCTAATCGTAGGAATAAGATCTACACCTGAAAATACACTGTTATAAGTAGCACTTGCGCGGGCGCGATAGCCAAACGAAGATTCTGTCATAAAGCCGTCTAGGTTTTCGTCAGCTGCAAAGGTTGGGTTACCATAAAAGGATGCACGGCCATAACGAAGTACTTCGTCAAAGTCATGAATAAATTGTCCTCCAACTTCACCAACAACAGCAATTTGATTAGCTCCGGCAACATTATTAAAAGTATTTATTAATGTAAATTGCAATTGTGTGATGTCAAATAGGCGGTAACCTTTTACACCTTCTCCAGCTCGTGAACTTGGAGCAGTTACATTTAATGGGTTATCTATACCACCAAAAATATCGGCATATGCAGCCGCTTGGTCTGAACTACCTGCGCTGGCATTACCACGAGCCAATACGGCATTAGTAACTAATGGACCGTTGATTTGAACAGGCGTATCTATTTTATGACTAACCTCACCAGACAGTGCAACGCCACCAACATTCGTAGAAAAGCTTAAGCCAAACAACTGAATATCTTCTGGGTACTCCATATAGTAATTTGTAGCTTGTACACGGTCAGCTTGAACTACTGTGCCAGGTAAATTTAGAGCTGCAACTTGTGCGTCGAGTGCTCCGTTATAACCAGCTGCGGCTGCACTGCCAAGAAGTCCTGCTGATATATCAGCTGCTTTCTGAGCGTCCGTAAAACCAACATTACCTGGATAAGTGGCATCATAGGATTGCTCGAACGTAGCACCAGTACCTGGATCAGCAACAGAAGCTAAAAACCCTGGGTCAAGCTGAGGCTTAACTAGAACATCTCCTATAAGCCCATTTAAGCCTGCAAGTGCTGGGTCTGTTCCTGTATTACCACCTAACGAGCCATATAGAGTAGCTAAAGATGTATAGTCGATATTTGTATCACCAGATACATTAAACGTAGGCGCTCGGCTATGAATGTTCATGGCGTAAAAACCAAATTCAGTTTCTAACTCATCGGCGTAATAACGCAATGCTATGCCAAATTGACCATCATCGGATGGTTTTTCTTCAAAGGACTGATCCTTCGATATACTCAATGCGCCTCCAGATACTGTTAATAAATTACACCCTTGAGCAGCTATGTCAGATGTCGAAAAATAAGTCCCACACGGATCTGCAACAGTGTTTTGATATTCGTATTGATAAAATGCTTCAACACTTAAATTGTCGGTCACGCCTAAATTGGCATATGCCATACCTACGGGTAATAGGCCTTCTTTAATTTCTGCACCAGGTCGGCGAAATGCAGATAAATCCACTGGGTTAATGGCATTAATGCCACCGATAATAAAAGTGCTTTCGCCCCAACTGACTACTTGTTTACCTAAACGAACATCTATTGGCATCTCGCCAATATCGAATTGTCCATAAACAAATGCATCTAGTAAGGTAGCACCTGAACCTTTTGACAATTTGTCAAATTCAGAGTCATCTAATTTTTGATTATTATTATTGGTCAAGCCACTTTCTAAAATTGGATTAGGCTGAGCAAAGAAATTTTCTTGAGCTGCCGTATTAACTGTTGCAGTTGGTCCATGACCATGAATAACACTATTATTTTCAATGGCAGAGTCATACCAATATTTACCACGTAAGAAAACACCCATGTTTTTATATTTAATATGAAGGTCATGGCTACCTTTAAATATTTGTGAAAATGCATCGCCTTTATCATAGTTACGATTACCATCGTCGTCGGTAGAGTCTTCATTACTAATACCAACTTTGGTACTGTCTGGGTCTTCGGCTCGCCAGCTTGAGCCGATAGAAAGCTGAGTATCTAATGTGGTGGTAACATCCCCCCTTTTAAATTCAACTGATTGAGCTTGTGCTGCCATTAACAATGGTAACGCCATTGCTAAATAGGTTTTTCGCCCTTGGGCGAAATTTTTGATATTCTGAGTCATTGAAAACGCCTTCATTATTTTTATATATATTGTACTTAATAAACAATATTGAAATTAAATACCAATCAATCGTCCATGCCCAAAGACATCTATTGTTCAATCGGATAAATCCTAAATATCAACTTTACTACTTTTAAAAAGTCTCTTTTGTGACTAAATAAAATCAATCTAAGTAGTGCCTTATTGTGTGTTAAAATAAAGATATTTAAGAGTGCACATAATGTAAATAAGTAATTTTATACGCATATATAACCGGTTATCTCCTTTGAAATTAATTAAATTCCACCAGATTTATTGTTACCTTCAGTTTTAATAAAATTTTTTGATACTTTTTTACTGGTATTTAATTATTAATGAATTTATTTAAAACGTTGGATGTGATTTTAAAAAAAATATAAATATTTTTTATATTTAGACTTTAGAATAAAGCGAAAGAGATTATGGGAATTCTGAAAATCTGAAATTCTTATAAAATTGAATAATACAATTATTTAAAAATTTAAAGTAATGAGGGGATGTTTTCCTATGGCTTTAATTAACGGCATAGAAAGGTTATAAGAAATAAAAAACCCCCATCATTCTCCGGTGAATGATGAGGGTTGGAAGTGGTTAGCTGCTTATTCATATTTAGGGGAAGCTATAATTTATAATAGGTTTAAACACTCTGTTGCTGGAATGTTCAAATAGGCCAATCGGCAGCTAATCTAGACAAAGTTGGCCATGCATTACTACGCTTGGCCAATATAAGCCACGTAAATTGAAGGTATGAATTCAACGAGTGATCAGAATGCAGCCTTATATATAGCTAACGCATCTTCCCGGCTCACTTTTTTTGGATTATTAATTAACAGGCGTGTTTGCAACATGGCATCGTCTGCCAGCATATCCAGCTGATTCTCTTTAATGCCCATTTCTCTTAGCGTTGTTGGTAATTTCAAACGCTTTATCAATGTTTCTAAGTAGCCGATTAAATCAAGAGATACGGCTTCAGCTTCTTGCTGTGTATTAATATCGGCTGCAACATGAGGTGCCAATTCAGCATACAAGGTAGCGGCTTGTTTAGCGTTAAAGCGCATCACGTGAGGTAACACTAAAGAATTGCTCAAACCATGGGGAATATGGAAACGCCCACCCAATGGATAAGCAAGTGCATGCACAGCCGCTACAGGCGCATTAGCAAACGCCTGCCCAGCCATACACGCTCCGAGTAACATACCTTGGCGTGCATCAATATTACCGCCATCAGTGCACGCCTGTTCAATATTTTGCGATAAAAGCGTTAGCGCTTGCTTGGCTAATAAATCGCTGTAAGGGTTTTTTTTATGCACACTGGTATACGCTTCGATGGCATGCACCATAGCGTCAATACCAGTTGCAGCAGTAACATGAGCAGGTAAACCTAAGGTAAGTTCAGCATCTAAAATAGCCACATCAGGTAATAACTGAGGAGCCACTACACCCGCCTTTGTAAATTCGCCAGTGGTAACAATGGCAATCTGTGTGACTTCAGAACCGGTACCTGCAGTGGTAGGAATCAAAATTAGTGGCAAACGCTCGCCTTTTACTTGATTAATTCCATAAACTTCTGACAATTGTTGGTTTTGGCTAAACAGCAGTGCCACCAGCTTAGCGGTATCCATTGAGCTACCACCACCAAAACCAATAATGCCATCTGCTTTATGGGCCAAAGCCGAATCGACCGCTGCCATGACAATGGCCTCGGCTGGATCAGCTACAACATCGGTATAACAGCCGATAATTAAATCCGATTCCTTAAGTGCATGCTCCAGCACGTCCATTAAACCACATGCCAAAATTCCGCTGTCAGTGACTACAAATGGTCGACGAATGCCCTGAGACGCACAAACATCAGCCAAACGTTGGATAGACCCTGATTCGCTGATAATGGTTTTAGTGGTACTAAATTCAAATGATTTCATAATAAATGTTAAGCCTCTGCCTGAATAATAACCGCTATCCTTTGGCCTACCGGTAATATTTTATAAAGATAAATCACATTACCTATCCAGCCAGATAAAGGCAGTCACACCTGTGACACGAACTTTGGTTAATTATGTTTATTCTGCCACACTATTTGGCAATTTATTTATGTATATATGTATTGCCTAGTTTACCTCTATACTGGAAAGTATCTGTGTTAAAGAATGCAGATGATAGCTGTATATACATTTACATAATTTACGTTAAATCACGTTTTATTTTGGCCATTCATGACTTCTAATATTAATACCCCTCCTAGTATTTGGGCCCTAGCTTGGCCTATCACCTTGTCTAACGTCTTACTTGCCAGCATCGGCTTAGTACAAATTATCATTGCAGCCGATTTTGGCACCGACGCCACTGCCGCCGTTTCTGTTAGCCAACGGGTCTTTTTTGTTTTACAGGCGGCATTATTTGGCTTATCAACTGGAGTCTCAGCATTAGTGGCCCGCAGTGTTGGAGCCAACGAATTACAAAAAGCAGGCCAGACTGTTCAAAGCGCTATGCTAGTAGGTTTTGTTGTGTCTACCTTAATGGGTTTTGCTTGTTATGTTTGGGCACCTAATTTGGCCAGTTATTTTGAATTAACTGGCGAGACCAAGCAATTAGCCACTAATCTGATTCGCTGGGTTTGTATTTTTAATCCGATCTATGCACTTAACATTGTATTAACCAGTTCTATGAGGGGCAGTGGCGACGCTTTTCATCCATTAATTTTGGCCATTATTAGCAGTATAGGTAACGCAACCGGTTGCGTGGTATTTAGTCATGGTTTGTGGGGCATGCCCAATTTAGGTGTGGAAGGCTTAGCCATTGGCGGCATTGTTGGTTCGGTATTATCTCTAGTGGCTTACACTATTATGTGGCGCTTAGGCCGTTTAAAAATTCCCTACCCTGACATGCATGCTCTTCGCCTAAAAACTAACCGACTATTACGAGTGGCCTTGCCCAGCGCCATAGAGCAAACATTAATGAACGTTGGTTTTTTGGTTTACATGATTGCTATCGCAACTTATGGCAACGATGTTTTAGCGGCATATGGTCTTGGCTTAAATATTTTAACGTTTATCATTTTTGTATCGCTAGGATTTTCTACCGCAGCAGCGGTTATTGTGGGGCAATATCTCGGTCGGGGTGAACCTGAAATGGCGAAAAAATTTGGTTGGTTTGGCTGGCGTTTATGCTTAACATTTTTAACCGCTGCTGGATTAGTATTTTATTTTTTAAATAATGAACTTGCTCAATTACTAACAGACGATAAAAATATTCAGCAGTACACGGCCTTATTTTTCAAGTTTGTTGCCATAGCGATGCCATTAATTGCCACCGACTTTGCATTAGGGGGTGCTATTCGCGGGGCTGGTGAAACTAAATTCCCGTTAAAAATAAGTATTGTTAGTTTATTATTAGTTCGATTTATTTTACCGTTTGTATTTTTACATTTTGGACTGACTATTGAATGGATGTTTATGTTGACGGCGGTAGACTTTGGCATAAAAGCGATATTTATGTTGTGGTATTTTAAATCGGGGAAATGGCAACATAAAAAGATTTAGATTTTTTTAAAATTTCATCAAAATATTTTTGTGTAATTGGCGGCTCTTAAACACCACTACTTACTGCAACTGTTACCTAATCCTTTAAGTATTTCTCACGTGAGTCTGAAAGTAGTTAGACAATATGATTTACCTTGCAATATGACAATGTCTGACAATGCCGACTGTGCGCATCACTAATAGCCCCCCAGAAAGTTAAAAAAGCCTAATCTACTGACCTTAAAGAGAATAAAAAATTTGGCCCATAATTTGCTCCACTAGATTGTAGTAGTAATACAGAATCAACTATTAGGAGTATTAAAGAATGGGCGCTCGGATTTCTTTGGATTATATTTCGCATCGATTTCAATCAAATAAGCCTGATACATTATCGGGAATCGAGAATACGATTCGTCCTGGTGAAAAGGTTGCACTCATTGGCCGCAGTGGCTGTGGTAAATCCACGTTGCTTCATATTATGGCAGGATTATTACAACCAACTGAGGGTTGCATCAGAATTAACGGGGAGCAAGTGACTAAGCCAAGTTCAAAATGGAACATGATGTTTCAAAAGGCATCTCTTTACCCTTGGATGAGTGTTAAAGAAAACGCTGCTCTAGGACTTATTTTTGCAGGGATGCCACAAAAAGAAGCCAGTGATAGGGTCGATGAACTTCTTGATATGGTTGGACTTCAAGATAAAAAAGACACCAATGTGCAAAGTTTATCTGGTGGCCAGCAGCAACGTGTTGCTCTGGCGCGCTCACTGGCTACTGAACCAGACGTCCTCTTATTAGACGAGCCATTTTCTGCTCTTGATGCTTTTACTCGCAGCGCATTGCAAGATGAAGTGCCTGCAATTTGCCGAGCTCGAGATATTACGATGATAATTGTTACTCACGATATTGATGAAGCGATTTTAACCTCAGATAGAGTTCTGATCATGTCACAAAACCCAGGTCGCATAGTTGATGAGTTAGTCGTAGATCTTGAATGGCCACGTAAACACAGCGACCCAGAATTTCAATTATTGCGTGGTCAATTGATGCAGATGTTTGTCGATACTGATACTGACAACGCTCAAATAATGATTCCCACAACCACTAAAGATTTGACTACCAATTTGACCTTAGCCACTACTTAAATCCCACAGAAGGAAACTATCATGAAAAAAAATATTCCTCCCATCACTAAATTTGATGATAAAAACAATACTGATGAACAGATCAGCGAAGCTGACTTAAGTTATTTGCAAGAACACGAAATGAGTCGGCGTGACTTTTTAATGGATGTACTTGCAAAAGGGGGGTTAGCCGCCTCGTTTGGACTGACAATGGCCAGCTCGCCATCGTGGGCGAGCATTCAACCTCCAGAGGATGAAATACTTCGTATTGGCTATCTTCCGATTACTGATGCAACGGTTTTATTAGTGGCACATGCCATGGGATTTTTTGAAGAAGAAGGCATTAAAGCAGAGCGCCCTACCCTGATCCGTGGTTGGTCTCCGTTAATCGAAGGCTTTGCTGCTGGTAAGTTTAATCTGGTTCACTTTCTAAAACCTATTCCTATCTGGATGCGTTATAACAATGGATTCCCAGTCAAAATTATGTCTTGGGCCCACCTTAATGGTTCTGGTCTGGTTGTGGGAAAACATACTGGCATTGAAAGTTTCTCTGAACTAGGTGGCAAGCAAGTAGCGGTGCCTTATTGGTATTCAATGCACAATATTGTCTTACAGATGGCACTTCGTCATGTGGGTTTAACACCTGTGATTAAAAGCCAAAGGGAAAAAATAGCTGCAAACGAAGTAAATTTACAAATCATGCCTCCACCGGATATGCCACCAGCACTGGCTGCTAAAAAAATAGATGCCTTCATAGTTGCAGAACCATTTAATGCTGCTGGTGAACTTCTGGCTGGCGGAAAAATGTTACGCTTTACTGGTGATATGTGGCGAAATCATCCTTGCTGTGTAGTGTGCATGAACGAAGATAAAGTTAAGGCCAATCCAGTTTGGACGCAAAAAGTCATGAATGCCATTGTCAAAGCACAGATATATTCGCAACAAAACAAAAAAGAAGTTGCACATATGCTGTCTAAAGATGGCAAGGGCTATCTTCCTATGAAAGCAAATATTGTTGAGCGTGCCATGACACTATACGATGAAGATAGTTACGCTAAACCTAATGCTATCCAAAACCCAGAATGGGATAGTGGCCGTATCGATTTTCAGCCATGGCCATTTCCTTCGGCAACCAAGCTTATTGTCAATGAATTAAAAAATACCCTAGTCGGTGGTGACTCGAAGTTTCTTGCTGATTTGGACCCTGACTTTGTTGCTAACGATTTGGTAGATTATAAATTTGTTAAAGCGGCAATGGAAAAACATCCAGGATGGAAAGATGTACCAGGATTTAATGCTGAGTCACCATTTGAACGAGAAGAGGTTATTAAATTGTGAGTATGGCCACAAGTGTAAGTGAATCCTCAGGCCTAAAGCCATCCTTAGTGCTGCGATTTTTCACTAAGTTATTAAATCAATTAAAGTATCCAATTATTGGTTTAACAGGATTAATAGCACTTTGGTGGCTAGGGGGCTATTTAATCCAAACAGACCCTGATATGTCAGCATTTTCGGGGCTGGGTCCGGCACCAGCATTTCTTGCCTTACAGGAACTCGTGGTAAGTGAAGATTTGTGGTCGGCCATAGGTTGGAGTCTTTATCGAATTTTGGTTGGCTTGTTCTGGAGTATTGTCATAGGGGTTCCAGTGGGTATTTTGATTGGCTATGTAGACACAGCCATGAAAATTACTAATGTGCCTTTTCAGTTTGTTAGAATGATCAGTCCTCTGGCTTGGATGCCAATTGCGGTGCTGGCCTACGATACATGGGATGCGGCAATTATCTTCTTAATTGTAATGGCCGCTGTCTGGCCAATTATATTTTCTACAGCCAATGGCGTTAAGAAAATTGATCCAAATTGGTTCAAAGTCGCACATAATTTAGGCGCTTCTGGAGGTCAGATGCTTAGGCGAATTATTTTACCAGCGATTATGATGGATGTGGTCGCAGGAATAAGGCTTGCTGTTGGAGTCGCTTGGGTAGTTTTAGTACCCGCTGAATACCTTGGCGTAACAAGCGGCTTGGGTTATGCGATTAATGATGCAAGGGACACTCTATCTTATGACAATCTAGCAGCCGTAGTCGTTGTTATTGGGGTCATTGGCTATGGTCTTGACAGTATTTGCGGAACTTTAGTCAAACGCTTCAATTGGAAAATGGAATAACTTTCCCACGATATATTAAGCTGTCCACTTAATGACATTGAACAGTGACAGCTTTTCTTTATGAAATTTTATTTAGATTCATTGACTTTTTTTACTTAAAAAAGTGACATTGTCATTTTAGGTATGAACATTGCTCAATAACAAAGTGACAGTTAATAATTTTACCGGCATTGGGAATATTATGAAAAGTGACGACTACGAATCCCCTCTGGTAATTAATAATTTACAAGACGTTATATGCGGATCAGCTGAAGATGGAGCGTCAGATTTATCCGTTGTGCACGAGGCCGCCAAGCTGATTGGTAACTCTGAATCACCAGAGCTTGCGATCACGAGTATTTTGCGGTTGATATCTCAAATTCTTGGTTTAAATCGTGGTCGAGTATTATTGCAGTCGGCCTCCGACAATCACTTATGTATTCGTTATAGCTATGGCTTGCAAGCAGAAGAACGTCAACGTGGCATTTATGGATTGAATGACGGTATAACGGGTAAAGTGATGAGAACTGGTCTGCAGGCGGTCATTCAAAATATTGATGATGAACCCGATTTTTTATACCGAGCAGTGGATAGAAAAACGCTGCCTTCTGGTGTCGTTTCTTTTATCGCGGTCCCTATTCTAGACGGCAATATCCCTATTGGAGTGTTGGGCGTTCACCGTTTAAGACAACGCCCAAGGACGTTCGATTCTGACCTTGTGGTGTTAAAAATCATGGCCACTTTTGTGGCCCAAATCATCAAGATCAATTCCTTAATCCAACAACGTACTGAGCAGTTAAAACAAGAGAACAAAGAACTTAAAGGCGCATTAGATGATCAAAAAAGTGACCATGGTATTTTAGGAGAAAGCCATGCGGTACGTGAGGCTCTGAAACAAGTGATTATGGTGGCTAAAACTTCTGTTACCGTTTTCTTAAATGGTGAATCGGGCACCGGAAAGGAACGCTTTTCACAAGTACTGCATCTTAAAAGCCCAAGAAAAGACAAACCTTTTCTCGCAATCAATTGCAGTGCTATTCCAGAATCCCTGCTTGAGTCGGAGCTTTTTGGTTATGAACGAGGTGCATTCACAGGCGCAACAAGTCAAAAAAAGGGCAAGATTGAATTAGCGAACAAGGGCACTTTATTTTTAGATGAAATAGGCGACCTTAACTTAGAATTGCAATCAAAATTGCTCCGTGTTTTGGAAAATCAAACCATTCAGCGTGTAGGCGGTACATCCGATATCCCTATTGACGTACGAATTGTCACAGCCACACACAAAAATCTACAAGAGGCGGTAAACCAAGGCTCATTTCGATTAGACTTATTTTATCGTCTTAATGTCTTTCCTGTTAACTTACCACCACTGCGTGACCGCGAGGGCGATATACGCATTTTAGCCCGTCACTTTTTGCTCAACGCCAACAAAGAGTATCAACGTCATTCTGTGTTTGATAATGGCGTACTTGAACGGCTTGAAAGTTACAACTGGCCTGGCAATATTCGTCAGTTAGAAAATGTAATTAAACGTGTGGTTTTAATCTCTCTTGATGGAAAAATTAGAACGCGTGAGATTGAAGCTATTTTAAACGACGAGTCGACGATTGGTAACCACTTAGAAGCTGGGCAAAGTGAGCAAAGGTCGGACCATACGCATTTTTCGACAACCAATAGAAAAAGCCATTTTGATTCGCCGAATCGCTTTCAACAACCCAGTCATGCCACTAGCGACAGAGCTTATAATCGAGTGAGTGTGGATGAAGTAGAAATTATAAATGATGCACTAAAAAGAACGGCTGGAAATAAAACACGTGCAGCCGCTGCACTGGGAATGACGTTAAGGCAACTTCGCTACCGGCTCGATAAACTCGGCATTAAAAGTTAACCAAGCTTTCTCAAACCCGACCCGATGCAAGTAATAACAGAGTGACGAAGTTATCGCCTTAAAGCTGACAATGTCACTCATTGTTTGACCCTGACCTTTCTAAAAAACTATATCTCTCCGAAAAAAAATATAACCCATTGATATTTAAAGGATTAATCAAGTTTACAGCTGTTGGCTCAATATCTGCAATATTAGATTTAAATCAGTGACATTAAATTAATTTAATTTAGCGTGCAGCCCACTTTTTAAACGGAGAATAACAATGAGTTCTGAATCAACGAAAACAGTTACATCTTTTTTGCGCCCCATCGACCGAGATGGCCTTATGGCATTTGCTGACAAAGGTCGAAACAACCCTAAATCACAAGGCACTAATTTAGTTCACACCATTACCGATGGGCAATACCGCACCGTGAGCCACATCAATCAGCATGAAGTTGTTGTTGATGAGCCACTGCATTTATTTGGTGAAGATACCGCACCTGCTCCAGGTGAAATAGTACTGTCTGGGCTAGGTGGATGTTTAGCCGTTGGCATAACCGCTTGCGCAACATGGAAGCAAGTAAAATTGTCGAAACTAGAAATATTCATGGAAGGTGATATTGGTAACCCTGCCGCATGGGGAGCCGGCGGTTTCGAAAAACAACCCGTGGACATGGGCTTCCAACATATCCGAGTAAAGGTATTAATAGAAGGCGATGCCACCCGTGAACAATTAGACGAAATTGTTAAACATGCAAATTATTTTTCACCCGTCGCTAATACGATGCGTAATCCAATTGATTTTGACATTACGGTAATGGATTAAGAAATTTTTGTTTGAGGAATAAATTATGAATCAAGTTGCATTACAAAGTGAGAAAAGTGATTTGTGGAATGTTGATAGCAGCGTATTAGCCGATGTTCAAAACATATCAAAACGCCATCTGTCCCCCGAGGCCAACCGCATTGATCAAGAAGGTTATTACCCAGCTGACATTATGTCTGAGTTAGGAGCAGCGGGCGCTTTTGCCCCTCATTTAAATGCCTACGGTCAACGATTTGACTTAGCCATTTCAAACATGCGAGCTATCAGCCAACACTGCGGTTCGACTGGATTTATAACTTGGTGCCAAGATGTTTGTGGCCTCTATATGGATTTATCAGAAAACAAATCGTTAGTCGATCGTTTGCCTGATCATGCCACTGGCAAGAATTTGGGCGGTACTGCTTTATCCAACCCAATGAAAGCTTTTACGGGTATTGAAGCCATGGCATTAAAAGCAAATAAAGTGAATGGCGGTTACATAGTATCTGGCACATTACCCTGGGTTAGCCACATAGAATCTGGACATTATTGTGGGGCTATTGCCGCTGTTGATAATAAAGATGGAAGTCGCTCGCATGAGATAATGTTTATGTTGGACATTAATGATCAAGTGAAGCTAGCCAAGTGCCCTGTGTTTTCAGGTATGGAAGGAACAAGTACTTGGGGCATTAATATTAGCGAATATTTTGTTAGCGAAGCCCAACTAATTGCCGACCCAGCTAGACCTTTTATAAAAAAAATTAGAGGTTCGTTTATTTTATTACAAACAGGCTGGGCATGCGGAGTAATTCAAGCATCCATCGACGCTTGTCGCGAAGTAGAGACATCGCTGGGACATGTAAACCAGTTTCTGCATAATCGCCCAGACGAGCTCGAAGCCGAATTTGAAGAGTTAGAACAGCGCATTGTGGCACTCGCGCAATCGCCTTATGAAACGAACAAAGAGCATATGCTGAATGTGCTGGATACTCGGGCTCAGTGCTCAGAGCTGAGTTTAAAAGCCTCTCAGTCAGCTTTACTTCATCAAGGTGCACGTGGCTATTTAATGAAATCAAAGCCTCAAAGATTAATTCGTGAAGCGCATTTTGTTGCCATTGTCACACCAGCCATTAAACACTTGCGTTGGGAAATGGCAAAACTAATGAGTGAGACATAAGCAAAATGAAAAAGGACAGTCTACCGTGGCTACAATACATCTGCCGTGCGTGTGGTTTGATTTACGACGAAGAAGAAGGTGACCCAGACAGTGGATTAGCTCCTGGCACACGGTTTGAAGATATTCCTGATGATTGGGAGTGTCCACTATGTGGCGTCAGAAAAACTGACTTTGAATTATTTGAAACGCAAGAGATAGCGCTTGCTCCGAAAACGGTCAGTTTTTCAAAACAATCTGGAATTGTAATTATCGGTGCTGGTATCGCAGGGTGGTCTGTTATTGAAGCCATCCGCAAAGAAAACACCCACATACCCATTGCTTTAGTCAGTGCGTGCAATGGTGAACGCTACCATAAACCTGAATTATCTGTGGCTATAAGTCGTGGCTTGGATGGTGACAAACTCATTCAAGAAACCGCCGAACAGGCGGGCAGACGATTGCGTGTGAAATTACTCACCAATACTTTTGCTGTCGGTATCAATCCATCAGCAAAGCAACTTAGAACAACACGGGGTAGCATTCAATACACTCAATTGATTCTTGCGCAGGGTTCTAGAGCGTTTTTACCTGAACAAGTTTCAGCAGAGCAATGCTGGCGTGTTAATGACCTAGCATCGTGGAGCGGTTTAGAAAAACTGCTGCGACAATCTTCGCAACGCGTCGCTATTATTGGTGCGGGTATGATTGGCTGTGAGCTAGCTGAAGACCTAAATAAAGCTGGACATCGGGTTACATTGATTAATCGTGACCCTTATCCATTAAGCACATTAATCCCTGAAATTGCTTCTAAATTTTTAACCCAATCTATGGATCAACAAGGTATTGATCATCGCGCAAATGCAGACATTAACGAGATTAGAAAGACCGACAGTGGCGACTCCGAATTATCATTAAAAGATGGCTCTTCTGTTGTCTATGATCAATTAATTGTTGCAACCGGTTTGATCACAGATACACGATTGGCAAAACAAGCTGGTTTAATATTTAACCGCGGCATTGTGGTAGATTCGAGTAATTTACAGACTAGCCAAAAGGATATTTATGCGTTGGGTGATTGCATTAGCATTGATGGTGTACCTTGTCGCTTTATTGAACCCATTCAACACCAAGCCCGTGCAATAGCAAACAGTATTTTGGAGTTAAAACAACCCTGCTATCAACATACACCACCTGTAATTCGTTTAAAAACTCGCACCTTACCAATTGTTGTACGCGGCTTACCTCAATCTAATGGGAAATGGATAACAGTAAATAAAAACGATGATGAGTTGGTGATGGAACAGCATCTTGCTGACGACGTTATCGCGTTGTTACGGGTCGATCTTTCTAGGCTAAAAAAATCCGCTTAACTTAACAGATTTTTATTCACTCTTATAAAAAGGAAACAACAATGATTACAGAAAGACAACAAGTTACAGATATGATTATATCTGCAAAGGTTCTCAAAAACATTAACTGGGCTGATGTGGCCAGTGCTGTCGGTCAATCAAAGGAATGGACAACCTCAGGCTGCTTAGGACAAATGACGTTTGATAAATCACAAGCTGAAATCGTTGGCCGCTTATTCGATCTTGACGAAGAGGCCATCGCTTGGTTACAAGTCGTTCCGTATAAAGGCTCTCTACCAACAGCGGTTCCTACTGATCCTTTAATTTACCGTTGGTATGAAGTAGTGAATGTGTATGGCTCTACAATTAAGGAGCTAATTCATGAAGAGTTTGGTGATGGTATTATGAGTGCTATTGATTTCTCAATGGATATTAAGCGAGAGGAAGACCCCAAAGGTGACCGTGTTAATGTGGTTCTGTCAGGTAAGTTTTTGCCTTATAAATCCTATTAAATATCAATTTATGTATAGGAATGCTTATCATAAAAATCGCCTTCCTATCTTTTTATAAAATAACACTTAATTATTTAAAGTAAAAAAGACCAACAGGCATTCGCTCTGTTGGTTCGATAGAATTTAACCACTGGCTGAAATTTGATTTAGTAATCACCAGTGGATAAGTGGCTACCCATGGGCTTTTTATTTAATACCTTGGCGACGTAATGCAGAGGCCGTAAAGTTTTTATGTTTGATCTTATTACCAAATACAAAAGAGTATTCTTCTTCATTATTCACTTCAGCAACATAGCGACCTGACTGTAAATCATAGCTGAACTGAGCACCGTACCAAGGTGTATTTGCATTAACAAACTGCAATGGATGAGCTTCGGCTAAACGCCATAGGTTACCACGACTATCGTAGTGATCAGCAATTGCGATCTGCCAAGAGTCTTCATTTATGTAAAAAGTACGCTTGCCATACACATGACGCTCGCCATCTTTCAAAGTGCCTTCTACCTGCCATACACGGTGTAATTCATAACGAGCATAAGACTGGTCAATATGTCCTGCTTTAACAAATTCAGAATATTTCACGCTCTCATCATTTATTTTATAAGCGTTATATGGAATATATAGTTCTTTCTTAGCGACTAACTTCCAGTTGTATTTATCTGGTGCACCATTGTACATATCGATTTGGTCAGACGTACGTAAACCACCAGAAGCTTGAGCAGGTGCGTCATATGCAACTTGTGGTGCGCGGCGTACACGACGTTGACCTGCATTATAGCTCCACGCTAAACGCGGTTGTTTAACTTGGTCAATGGTTTCATGAACCAGCAGTACATTGCCACTTAAACGGGCTGGTTCTTTAATTTGCTGCATGAAGTAAAAAAGAACATTTGAGTCTTTTTTTGCATCGTAGCCATCAGCTAGGTACTGAGGAGGACTAAGTAAAGCGTTAAGTTTAACTGCAACATAAGACCCATTAACTTGCACATTTAACTGTGCAGCATTGCGTTCAACTGAACCGCCTTTGAAACGTGTGATGTGATTCCAAATTACTTCTAAACCGCTTTTCGGAATAACAAAAGGCATGGTTTCATCAAAGTTTTTTAAACCATTACCGCCCGCCACTAGTTCGGTATTAGCTGCATTTTTTTTCGCTTTAGCTTGAATTTCTTGCGGAAAAACCGCTGTTCGAACTGTTTTATACACTGGCATCACATAAGTGTCAGGGTACTTGTTAAACATCGCTATCTGTCCATCAGTTAAATTAGCTTTGTACTGGTCTAGGTTTTTAGCCGTAATAGTAAACAATGGGGCTTCGGCAATGAACTTTT
>JBLHVV010000024.1:0-31942 GCA_047628755.1 Crocinitomicaceae bacterium
AACACGGCCATAAATACCTAAATTCTGTTCAGCCTCTTTTACAATGGTTCTAAGCATGGACTTATCAAAATCAATACCTTGTTGCTTACGAGTTACAGCACCGCAACGGGGTGCTGTAGCAGTACATACAATTGAAGTATGTTGACTGAGAGCGCTTTTAATAGTTAATGCTTTACCAATCCAGTCTTGTTCTTCAAGCCCTTCATCATAAGTTTCAATGACTATGTTAGGGCGAAAGCGACGGATATCCCAATCGGCTTGAGGTAATCGTTTTTTCATTTCTTTCATAGTCGACGTGGTAATGATGTGGAACGGCATAACCAGAAAAAAAGTTCCCGGAACCGTGACAAAATCCTCCGCCTGTTGGGGGAAATCAGTAAAGTCAGGCAATGGCTCACCAGATTCACGGGTGAAAGTTTGTTTTAATTCTGCAAGCCAGTCATGGCCTACTGATTTATAGCGCCGATAAAAATCTGTATTAGAGACCGGTTGAAGTGGTTCTAAAGTTGACTTAAAACCCACTAAGTCAGACAATTTCTGATGGATTTCGTCATTTTTGCTGCTTAATAAAAACCCTTCTGGAAAGGTAATACTTACATTAGGGTCAGAATTTTCACTGCCGCTGGTAGCTTTGCAAGTTAATAACTCAGGTCGAAACTTACAGCTTTGGATTTCTTGCCTAATACTATCCCTTAAGGCCCAAGTTCGATCCCCTTGTAAACCCATAGGACTAATAGCGCATTCTTCAACTTGCTCGCCAGCCATTCCTTTCACCGGATATCGCCAGATCTGTTTGACCGTACCCACGTTTTTCATGTGGTTGACCTCTATAAAATTTACCCAATTTATGTGCAACTTAACTCTTGATAATTTTAACGGGATTCACATAGTTAGTATCTACGTCATTAAACTTATAATGGAAACTGCATGGGACACCCACTCTAAATTAAATAAATCGATTATCCCAAATCAGGTGAAGGCGTTAAGATGAACCTTTCTTTTGAACTTCTTTTGGACTTCTTCCTAGACTGGTTAAGTGGTACAAGGTATTGTATATCTATCATACAATTCATTCAAAATTTGTAGTGAAAGGAATTGGAATTAGAATGAAATTTCAGTTTCTAAAAAATAATAAGTGGAGTTTCTCGTCAGCAGCATGAGCCTGGCCCCGACTAGTCTTCCTTAGTTTTATAAATAACCTTTTTGGTATAATACCTATGTTTTATCTAATACGAATGTTACGAATACAATTAACGGTGTGTCTTATCACCTTACTGAGTGCCTGTGGTGGTGGGAGTGCCAGTGGTGACGGTTCATCTACCGTCCCAGAAACTGGCATTCTATTTGATGCTGCGCTAGAAAATGTAGCATACAAAACCCCTACTTTATCTGGCATAACCAGTGCTACCGGTGAATTTGACTTTGCCATCGGCGAAACAGTGGTATTCAGTATTGGAAATTATGATTTTCCTGCTGTTAGCGGTTCCACACAGGTGAGCCTGTTGGATTTACTGAACAGTAACAGTGTCGACAATGCGGTGATTAACCTCGCCCGCTTGTTGCAATCGATCGATACCAATCCCGATGCCGGAGTTATTACCTTACCCGAAAATATTAATACGGATATCTCCAACCTAGATTTTAATCAGTCATTAGAAGCTTTTGAGTCCGGCTCCATAGTGCTTGAACTGCTTACCCAGCACAGTACTCAAACGACTCCAGGGCAGTTAATTTCAGCTCAAGAAGCCGTTGAACATTTATACGACTACGCCGCCGATCTGGGCATTACACTGCCGCCGCTGGCCATTGAACAGGATAATGATAGTGATGGAATATTGAATATAGAGGACCCCGATGACGATAACGATAATATCGCCGATGTGAACGATGTCGATGATGACAATAATGGCTTAATTGAAATCCGTAGTTTGGCCGATCTGGATGATGTACGTAATCATCTAGATGGCAGCATGCAGTACAATAGCAACAATGGCTGTCTAGAGGGCACTTGTAGTGGTTTTGAATTAACCCAGCATTTGGATTTTGATACCAATAACGATGGCGTAATGGATGACGCGGATACCTATTACAACTATGACGGTGGTAACGGCAATGGCTGGTTACCGTTGGGACAATTCGAAGCTGTGTTTGATGGCAACAATTATGAAATTCGTAATCTGTTTATCAACCGACCTTCAACCAATACCAATGGATTGTTCGGTAAAGTGGTCTCGTCAGAATTGCGTAATATTGGCCTAAGTGGTGAGTTGATGAGTGTAACTGGTTCATATCCTAGCGGCGGATTGGTGGGGTATGCTGAAGAATCCATCATTAACAACAGCTATGCCACTGGCACAGTGACCTCGTTGGATGCTTACAACATCGGTGGTTTAGTGGGGTTATTATATAAAGGATCCACCATTAGTAACAGCTATGCGACAGGCGCAGTGACGGGACCTCAAAGCATAGGCGGCTTAGTGGGGTATGTTTACGAATCCTCAGTTATCAACAGCTATGCGACGGGCGCAGTGACGGGGATTTCTGAGATCGGCGGTTTAGTGGGGACTTCAGAATCCTCTAGTATCACTGATAGCGAAGCGAGTGGCGGAGCGAGTGGCGATGAAGAAGGCTCAGTATCCATTGACGATATTGGAGGATTAGTGGGGCGTGCGATTCATACTACTATTACCAACAGCAAAGCGTCGGGTGCGGTGACACTGGGGAATGGTATCGGCGGATTAGTGGGGTCAACTGAATTCACTACAATTACTGACAGCGAAGCCAGTGGCACTGTAACCGGTCAGATCAACACCTATGGTGCTGGTGGATTGGTAGGGGTTGCTTCTGATACTATTATTACTCGGAGCACTGCCCTTGGCTCTGTAACGTGTGATATTTACTCCTTCTATGTTGGAGGCTTGGTGGGGTTGGCAACTGACGACACTAAAATCATCGACAGCAATGCCAGTGGTAATGTAACTTCTGGCGAAAACTCTACCGAAAACTCTACCTCAACCTCCACCGGCGGATTGGTGGGGTTAGCAAGCTCATCTGAAATCACCAACAGCAATGCCAGTGGTAATGTGACCTCTGGCAAAAACTCTACCAGCACCGGTGGATTGGTGGGGGGAACAAGCGGATCTATTATTACCGACAGCAATGCCAGTGGTGATGTAACAGGCAGTGTAGATGTTGGACAATTGGTGGGGAAATTTGATGATAAGAATACCAGCACTACCATTACTGGCAGCGAGGGCACTGGCGCAGTTACAATTATAGAACCTTCCAGTGATTGATAAGGGGGCCTTATAGGACATAGGCTTAAAGAGTTAAAGTTCTATAGCACCCAGTAACGGCTCGCAACGCGGGCCGTTTTTTATGGGGGAACCTAAAGGGACATTCTGATCCTCCCCCCAAGGCCTTGCAAAGGTAAATCTGTTATTACCTAGAGCGATTAGCGATATTCGAAGCCAATTTGATTTGCTGTGACAGCAGCTGGGTGTCGCCGTAGTTTTAGAAGGAGTTGTAGAAAACTTTTATGCTATTACCGCCAAACGACACGTTGAATCGACTGTCATAAAAGCTCTACTGGATAATTCAGCGAAAAAATATGCACGAAGGAGCAACCCTTTAGTGCGTTATCCACATTACTTTTTAATTTGGCTAAACACGCCACTGAAATTCACGTCGTATATTTCACCACCGTTAGACATAAGCACAAAAAGCATTTTTTGCTCAGTGTTATTTAACACTGACACAATGTAGTAATCTTTATCATCCTTATAGATAGCCGTATCTTGGCTAGGAATTGAAGCCCAGCTTACTGGAAGCTGCCCAAATCCCAGTCCAACATCGCGGGTAGATAAATTAGCACACACTTCTGCAGCTAAAGTCATAGCCGCGTCAGCTGAAATGGGACCATGATTATGATCACCATGGGCAGAAACTGGCTGCGCTCCGAATAAAAAAACAAACATTAAAAAAGGAATAATAATTTTCATAGGTGCTCCTAGTATTAAATGGTGGCTTAGTTATGGTCAATGAGAGTGGGGACGCTCACCATCATGAGAATGAACTTCTGGTGGCTCAATTTTTTCGACTGGGGCACTCTCTGAAAAATCAAACGCTTTAGGATAATCAGCCAGAGGGGAGGCTTGCTTGACCATGTCTTCATGGATATGGTGATGATCATCGGCGTTTAATGGAAAGTCATCTGGATGCTGACTATGTTGATAACCATGCAACTGCATTAACAATAACAATCCACCCGCAAACATAAGTGCAACATTTGCGGCTTTGCTGAAGCGAGTAAACGATTGTGTTTTTCTCCAGCCCATTAACAGCAATAGCATAATAGATAATGCAATCACCTGCCCAATTTCTACGCCCACGTTAAACGACAGAATTTTCATGACTAACCCATGGTCCCCAAGTGGTAATTGCTGCAGTCGTGTAGACAAACCAAACCCATGGATTAGACCAAAAATAAATACCATCCAAGTCAAATTAGGTGACGGCATTTGAAAATATCGTTTAAATCCATCCAGGTTATCAAACGCCTTATAGCAAACAGTTAGAGCAATAACGGCATCAATTAGGTAGTAATCGGCTTTAATAGTAAAGAGCGTGGCAAACACCAATGTTATAGAGTGACCGATAGTAAATGCGGTGATAAATTTTAAGATGTCTCGAAAGTTATTTAAAAAGAATATAACGCCAAATAAAAACAACAAATGGTCATAACCCGACAGCATATGGGTAGCGCCAAGTTGCATATACTCCCAATTGCCTGCATTTAGGATTCTGGCTTGATCTTCTGGGGACATTCCATGGGAGGATGCTGTGACACTCACCAGTGTCAGTAAACACAATACAAATAATTTAAGCATATCTACTCTTAATCAATAATATTTGGAAGGTGCCAGATTACTTGATTGTTTAATAATAGTTCAACTACTATCGACCTAAATAGTAAAATAAAAACAAACACTGAAAGTTTATTTTGTATAAACCACTTCACCTTCCAAAACTGTGATTAAAACCTGTGTTTTTGTAATGTTATTTGTTGAGTGATTTCCCATCAAAGTTAGCCTAAATGGAGCATCTGAAGACGCCCTCCCAGATCTCATGTCATAAGTAATAAATAGGTCAACTAACCTTAGCCTCTTCGTGAAGCCAGAATTTCATCTATATCCGAGGACTCTCGATACAAACCCATACCCTGTTCTTTGGTTTCAATAGCGATGATCGACATGCGATCTGCCAATTCATTACCCTCAATTCCCACGTGTCCGTTCACATGGTAAATACTTATACTTTTTTCTATTTCTTGGTATAGAGAAAACATAGACTTAATTAAATCAAGATTCTTAATTTCACCACCCGATTTCTTCCAACCTTTTGCAGACCAACCTTTGGCCCATGTGGTGATACTTTGAATTGAATAAGTAGAATCACAATAAATGGCCACAGTCAGACCCTTAGCTAATTTCTGTTTAGCGATTATCAATGCTTGATTTAAGCCATTTAACTCGGCTGTATTATTGGTGCCCATGGACTGATATATGCCATACCATAATTCGGTTAAATCATTGTTGTTGTATATCGCGATACCAGCACCCGCTTCTCCCGGATTAGGCTCACATGCCCCATCAGTAAAAATTTTAATACTATATGGCATCTCGGTTACCTGCTCTTGCGTAAGAGCGGTGACTTTTGGCTTACTTGGCTTTTTAGTCGCTTTAAGACTGTTATTTTTTGGACTTGCATTACTTCCAAAAGCGACCTCTGCTTCTGCTAATGTTAGAAATGATTTGAATTTAGCATTTGGATACTTAACAACCTGAGCTTGACATTGTGGCCAGCTATCAAAAACCCCTGTTTCGCGCCCCTGCCAAACCACATAATATTTTTTAGCCAATTTAATATTCCTTTAAAGAATGCAACATAAATTATAATGCTAGTGTACTTTAAATCCAATAATTAAATAGAAAATAATGCTCACTTTTATAAAGTCATAAATAAGCTTTCTGAATTAAATTTTAGCCATATAATAAATAAAATTGGACTATAGATCATATTTATATATTGTAATAGTCAGTTTCAATTAAAGGAATTAAAATGATAAATATTATTGTGAGTAATCCTTCAGAAGTTGAAATCGTTAATGATCTATTAACCAGTAAAATACATTTATATCGCCAAGTTTACAGCGATATAAAATCGTGGCTTATGTCTTGCTTTCAGAACCTCCCTACCTTCGATTTAAACCACTTTTTACTGCCTATAAAAACATAAGATAAGGAACATCAATATGCGAAAGTATATTCTATTGGCAACTTGTTTAATCGTTATATCGGGGTGCTCTAGTATTCCCTCAGAAGCCCCCGAATTGTCAGGAGAATTAGGTAAAAGAATATCCGCACTGGAACAGGCCAATATAACGCTATTAAATCGTTATTTTGATCATAAAAGATTAGATGTAGATCGTTTTATTCAAGACATTTGGTTACCTGAGTTTGCTGACAACTTATTTAAAAAGCCATTGATAGCCAATGCATGGAATATCATTGTTGTTGAAAATAACAAACAGAAAAGATTGAATTTCTTAATTAATATAGGGCCAAAACTGCAGCAAGCCGTTAACAAAAAGCGTATAGAGTTAATTCAGCCGCTTAATGAACTAGAAAGACATATCGCTCGAAATATTAACATCGAGTACCAACAAGCTAGAAGCATCAATAACAGCATTACTACCTTTTTAATATCCTCATCAGAGATAACAGAAAACAGAGCTCGCTACTTAACTATGATGGGACTAACTGATAATAAAATTTCAATTCTTATTGATAAAACCGATAGTGCTATGAACAACTTATTAGCTACAGGAAATAAAGCTAATAATAAGACTGACTCTATTGACAAATTCATATCTAAAATAAAAGCAATTAAACAATCACTTTAATAAGGAGGCTATCATGCCAATTAACTGGGACGAATTTGACGAAGATTTAAATCAAGCTATTACGGAGTCAGCTAAAGCAACTGATACCAAGCTTGCATCACATATTTCTTCAATTACTAAATTAACTGATGATGAAATAAATACACTGTTCCCTGCTCCCAGTGATATTAAAAAGCTTGCTGAATTATTAAAAATCGTAAAATCATCTGAAGCACAAAATAAAAAAGTAAATTCAATTATCAATAATGCAGAAAAACTTTCAGGAGTTATGCTCACATTAATAAACAAACTAACTTAACAATCGCTTATAAATTTTTTGATTAATACATTTATTTATTTAGAGTATCTAGCATCATCGATACTACTTTAAACATAGCTAAAAACAACCATGGGGCGATTGCTGTATTTGGATATAAAATGATCTACAAGTATTGTACATACGTTATTTAACTTGTCGGTACAAATACTAAGGGATTACCGTTGCAATTTATGCTAGATTAGCCGCGAAATTCAATGGCGACGCTTGACTAAGTTGCATAAAGACACCCTCCTTTAACTAGGGATCATTTAATGAAGTTACTGTTTACCGCCATATCCTTCCTTTTTAGTTTTTCGGCTAATGCATCAGAAACTAACGCTGACCTACAAATTTTAGACTTAACCAGTAGCTGGGTAGGTATCACCGCCTTAATTATTTTTGGTTTAGCTTATGTAGTCGTTATTCTCGAAGAAAAAATTCATATTAGAAAATCAAAACCCGTTTTACTAGCAGCAGGACTAATTTGGGTGATCATCGGCATCGCTTATTCTAGTGCTGGAATAGAACACTCCGTTGAGGTAAATATTCGCCATAACTTTTTAGAATATTCTGAATTATTCTTTTTTCTACTGGTTGCCATGACCTATATTGATGCAATGCTTGAGCGAGGTGTATTCGATGAACTAAGAGATAAGCTGGTTGCTAAAGGCTATAGCTACAAGAGTTTGTTTTGGATTACTGGTTTATTGGCATTTTTTATATCCCCAGTGGCAGACAACCTAACAACGGCACTTATTATGTGTGCGGTAGTCATGACCGTGGGCAAAGACGAGCCCAAGTTTATTGCTTTAGCCTGTATTAATATCGTTGTTGCTGCAAATGCAGGGGGTGCATTCAGCCCGTTTGGTGACATTACTACCTTGATGGTTTGGCAAAAAGGCATACTAGGCTTTAGCGACTTCTTTGTATTGTTTATTCCTTCCCTAGTAAACTTTTTAGTACCTGCTTTTATTATGCAGTTTGCACTTCCTGCTGGGCAACCCTCAGCGCCCACCTCAGCTAATACAGTTAGCCTTAAAAAGGGTGGTTTAGTCATAACCGCTTTGTTTTTAACCACTATTATCACCGCGGTATGTGTTCATACTTTTTTACACATCCCTCCCGTGTTCGGAATGATGCTGGGCCTAGCCTACTTAAAATTATATGGTTTTTACTTACGCCGAACAGCCGCTGTTCAAAATAAATTTTCAGACACCCCGCATAAAGACCCAAAACATAAGTCAAACAGCAATAACGATGAATTTGATGTATTCGATCGAATTGCCCACGCAGAGTGGGATACCTTATTCTTTTTCTATGGCGTAATTATGGCCGTGGGTGGCTTGGGATTTATTGGTTATCTAAGTATGACATCCACTCTTATGTATGGTGAACTAGGCGCTACTAATGCTAATATTTTAGTGGGTCTTTTATCCGCCATTGTAGATAACATTCCAGTAATGTTTGCCGTATTGACCATGAACCCAGACATGCCTGAAGTCCAATGGTTACTAGTCACGCTAACCGCTGGTGTGGGTGGTAGCTTATTATCAATTGGATCGGCAGCGGGTGTTGCATTGATGGGACAAGCAAAAGGACATTATACCTTTTTCACCCATCTAAAATGGACACCCGTCATTGCATTGGGTTATGCCGCAAGTATTTGGACTCACTTTTTAATTAACGGCTAAGCGGATAGTATAGGCAAGAATAAAGTAGCACTTAATCAAATGACGGAACTTAATATGAAAGCAGTTGGATACTTAAAATCTTTACCTATTACCGATGTCGATTCGTTAGTTGATATAAATATACCCAAGCCTGCCGCCACCGGCCATGACCTTTTGGTAAAAGTAAAAGCTATCGCGGTTAACCCTGTGGATTATAAAATTCGCCTGAAGATGTGCGCAGAAGGCAATGAACATAAAGTGATTGGTTGGGACGCGGTAGGCGAAGTAGTCGCCACCGGGGACACCGCAACACAATTTAATGTTGGCGACCAAGTTTATTATGCAGGAGCATTAATGCGTCAAGGCAGCAATGCTGAATATCAATTGGTTGATGAGCGTATTGTTGGTAAAAAGCCAGCGTCATTATCAAATGCAGAAGCGGCAGCGTTACCGTTAACCGCAATTACGGCATGGGAATTGTTATTCGAGCACTTTGCACTTAAACAACAATCTACTGAGTCCACTGAAAAGTCGGGGGAGGTTATTTTAGTAGTTGGTGCCGCTGGCGGTGTAGGGTCTATTCTTGTGCAGCTAGCGAAAGCCATTACTGGTGCCACAATTATTGCTACTGCTTCACGTGAACGCTCTAAAGCTTGGGTAAGTAAGCTAGGCGCCGATTATGTTATCGATCATAGCAAACCTTTTCAGACACAACTTGATACGTTAATTGAAAATGAGGGCATAGGGCAAGTTACTCATGTTGCAAGCTTAAATGGCTCTAGTGAATACTTTGATAGCTATATTGATTTACTTGTTCCATTTGGCAAAATTGCATTGATTGATGACCCAGGTCAAATTGATATCTCTAAAATTAAAATGAAAAGCTTGTCTTTTCACTGGGAATTCATGTTTGCTAGATCGATGTTTGATGCAAAAGATATTAGCGAGCAAAGCATTTTACTCAACCGAGTCAGTGAGCTGGTTGATCAGGGCCACATTCGAACAACCATAGGTAAGAATTTGGGCACTATTAATGCTGAGCACTTAAAATTAGCCCATGCTGAACTAGAGTCTGGAACGTCTATCGGTAAAATCGTCTTGGAAGGCTTTTAGCTGGCTAAATTTATGTTAAATGAAATGATCATTTACAATCTACAAAACATTGGCTTAATACGATTGACAACAAACCACTATTCACAGTTAATTGTCGGATACAATTTAATAAGCCAAACAAAGGAATACCCATGATCAAAGTTAATGACACTTTACCAGAAAGTAATTTACAGTATTTTGAAAACGGTGAAATGATCACAGCCTCAACAGCTGATTTATTCTCCGGGAAAAAAGTAGTGTTATTTGCTGTGCCAGGTGCGTTTACTCCTACTTGCTCTAACACTCACTTGCCAGGCTATGTGGTTAATGCCGACGCTTTTACTGAAAAAGGGGTGGACTTGATTATCTGCCTATCTGTTAATGATGCATTTGTTATGGATGCTTGGGGCAAGTCGCAAAATGCTGAACACATTGTGATGGCTGCAGATGGCAACGCCGATTTTAGCCAAAAACTGGGTTTGTTCGCTGACACCGGTGCATTTGGTGGAATCCGATCTCTTCGTTATGCCATGGTTGTAGACAACGGTGTGGTAACAACATTAAATGTTGAAGCTCCTAAGGAGTTTTTAGTAAGCGATGCCGAAACCATGATGAAAACGCTTAGCTAATTGCTGGCCAGTTTAAGCCAATAACACGCTAAAACTGGCCAAATCTAAGCTATTTAAGACCCACTTAATGCAGCCATGAACACATCAATATGGCCCCAGACAAACACCCTGCTTAAAATATATAAACAGCTAAAAATTATAATCGAACACGCAAGTTACAATCACAGAAGGTGAATAACGGCATAAGCAGTATAAGTGCATTAACTATTGCTCTGTTCTATTGTTATTTCTGTATAATGCTTTCAACTTTATTATTTCAAGGAAGAACAATGACGCATATAAGAACATTGGCATTACTCATGGCCGCTATAGTTGTAATGACTAATTCAGCTTTTGCACAGAATTTACAAGATGTAGTCTACAAAAGAGATGGCTCAGTATTACGAGGAATATTGGTTGAGCAAGATTTCGAAAATGGCCGCTATAAAATACAATTAGAAGGAGGCAGTGTTTTTAGTGTTGATAAAGCTGACATTGAAAAAATAACGAAAGAAGTACACCACAATGCAGCCGTTAATATAAATATTGATAACAACCCAACAATTAACCAGAATCCTGTCATCAAACAAGATGCGGATATCAGTCCAATGCTTAACAACACTCAGAAGACCCACTTCGACAATGTCTTTTATATTGGTGTAATGGGAAAATCAATAATGACTGAGGATGAGCAATTTGGTAAACATTATTCAGGACTAAATTTAGCATATCAAAAAAGTCTATCAAAGCATTTTACCATTTACAGCGCTTTAAATGTAGGTCGTTTAACTAGAATTACTTCTTTTGGATCTGAATTTGACCTTCCGGAAGGTGCTGATGCTGAAAAGTATAGATCGCTCGAAGTTGACGCCCTATTTTCAACAAATAATTACCAAGGTTGGCAGTTTTACACGGGACTTGGTCTGTTTAAAGAAAAGTACTCACTGGGCGAAGATTGTGAAACGGTCACCGGTACAAATCTAATTCTTGGCATGGGTTATAGCTGGAAGTCTCTTCAAGCGCAGCTCCGCGTAGCCATAAATAACAGTTCAGATTATCAAGATGACATTAATGCTAGCTCTTCCGCATTACAACTAGGCTTTAACTTTTAATAGCTAACTTAAAAATGAAAAAAAACCAAAAACAAAAACAAAAGGCTGCTGAAAGCCTCGTTGAAGTAAGTAATGCAAGCCCATTAGTAAGGCTAGCTGCCATGCTCTACGACGGCTTACTTATGCTGGCTATGTGGTTTGTAATAGCTGGGATTGCTGTGGCCATAAACGGCGGTGAACAAGTAAGCTCTAACAATCCATTTTTGCCCAGTATTATGTTTATTGTTTGGATTTGGTTTAACTTGCATTTTTGGCGTCGCGGTGGCCAAACTCTGGGAATGCGGTCTTGGCGTTTGCGAATATTAAGTACAACGGGTAAACCTCTCACTTACACTCAGTGTTTATTAAGACTAGCAATGTCAGTTCCCTCTTTTGCGCTGTGTTACTTAGGTTATTTATGGATGTTAATTGATAAAGGCCACCTCACCTGGCATGACCGATACAGCGAAACACAAGTCATTCGCGAACCTAAAGAATAACAGCACACTATTGCACACTAACTTGTATGCGGGGTGTCATCACTGGGATTTAAAACCTCACAGCTGCCGCGCACCACAATTGGGCGTAGAAAAGATCTAAAGACCCAAAATAGAGCATGACTACGCACCTACATGGCTTTATAGCCAGCAATAGCCGTTTATAAGGCAATTTAAAACTGGCACTCAACTTGCTTACTAATAAAAAGAGGGTAATCTTGGCATTAGCCAAACTTAGGTGAGAAATCACAAGCCTGACACAATTTGCAATAGCATAGCTAGGGTTCCGACTTTTAAAAAGTGACTGGACCGAGAGCTATCGACCTTTCCTGATATTCTCAGTGTAAGGTTACACGGCGGGATAAAAGCCCGGGAGAATCAAATGGCGAAAGCCAAGATTACTCGTGTGTAACCATAAATCACTGGGAGAACCCAATGAAAACTTTTACTACTAGCGTTCTATTAAGCGCGTCTCTAGCTTTTGGTGCATTAGCTGCACCTGCCGTTCAAGCCAAACAAGACTTTAAAGTCTGCTGGTCAATCTATGTAGGCTGGATGCCTTGGGATTACGGTCAGCAGTCTGGCATCGTAAAAAAATGGGCTGACAAATACGACATCAATATTGATGTGGTTCAATTCAATGATTATGTTGAATCCATGAACCAATACACGGCTGGCGAATTCGACGCTTGTACCATGGCCAACGTAGACGCTCTGACTATTCCTGCTGCTGGTGGGGTGGATTCAACCGCGCTTATCGTTGGTGATTTCTCTAACGGTAACGACGCTGTTATTCTTAAAGATGGAACATCTCTAAAAGATATTAAAGGCCAAAATATTAACTTGGTAGAATTAAGTGTGTCTCATTATTTACTGGCTCGTGGGTTAGAAAGTGTTGGTCTATCTGAACGAGACGTAAAAGTGGTTAACACTTCTGATGCTGATTTAGTGGCTGCATTTACCACTAAAGGCGTGACGGCTGTTGCCACATGGAACCCTTTGGTTAGTGAAATTTTAAAAATGCCAAAAGCTACTAACGTATTTGATAGCTCTAAAATTCCTGGTGAAATCATTGATACCTTGATCGTAAATACTAAAACTTTAGAAGAGAATCCTAAATTGGGTAAAGCATTGGTCGGTGCTTGGTATGAAATTATGACTGAAATGGAAAAAAGTGCAGCGGTTCGTGAACAAATGGGCATTGCCTCAGGTACCGATCTAGCTGGCTTTGAAGCACAACTTGCTTCTACCAAGATGTTTTATAATCCAGCTGATGCGGTTAAGTTTGTAAAAAGTGATGATCTTAAAGCCACTATGCAATATGTTGCTGAGTTCTCTTTTGAACACGGTCTACTAGGCGATGGCGCGCCTAACGCAGGTGTCATTGGTATCGAAACCCCAGCCGGTATCTTCGGTGATAAAGACAATGTGAAATTACGTTTTGATGCGACCTACATGGAAATGGCTGCAGAAGGCAAACTGTAATTTAACATTTGAAAAGTATCAAAATATATACCACAAGGAAGTGGTTTATATTTTCAAACTTAATCTTTTAAAGCCTATTGATTTGCGAGCACGCCATGAAACGTTGGATTAACATAAAACCCTCAAAGCCTCTGGCGATTGCATTGGGTATTATTCCATTCTTCTTATTGATGATTTTATATCAAGTAGGCTCAAACGCCCGCAAAGCCGAAAACCCACAAGATAAGCTATTGCCCAGCGTAAGCCAATTTCAAGCGGCTATAGATCGGTTAGCGTTTAACCCGAGTAAACGCACTGGCGAATACGTATTTTGGCAAGACACAGCAAGCAGTTTAAAACGATTATTAACAGGGGTTGCCTGTGCGGCCTTTATTGGATTAATCATAGGATTAATCACTGGAGCCATTCCATTAATTGGCGCGAATTTAAATCCGGTCATTACCGCAATATCATTGATACCGCCCATGGCCGTTTTACCCCTTATATTTATCGTATTTGGACTGGGGGAATTATCTAAAGTTATGTTAATTATTATTGGTATCACTCCATTTTTGATTCGAGACTTGTATCAGCGAACCAAAGAAATTCCATCAGAGCAATTAGTAAAAGCACAAACATTAGGCGCTAATTCGTTCCAACTAATTAGCCGAGTATTATTGCCACAAGTATTACCAAGGTTAATAGATGCATTGCGTTTAAGCCTAGGATCAGCTTGGTTATTCTTAATTGCAGCTGAAGCTATTGCAGCCACCGATGGATTAGGCTATCGAATATTTTTAGTGCGCCGTTATTTGTCCATGGACATTATTTTACCATACGTTGCATGGATTACATTTTTAGCATTTTTATTAGATTGGTCATTGGCTAAAACCAGTAAAAAAATATTCCCTTGGTATCACGCAGCGAAGTAGGAGTCATTATGGAAACTGAAAAGAATCAAATTGAATTTCGCCATGTAGAAAAATCCTATGGTGACAACTTAGTATTAGAGAATATTAACTGTGAAGTTAAAAAGGGTGAATTCATAACCATGGTGGGAACATCTGGCTGCGGTAAAAGTACCTTTTTAAAAATGTTACTGGGTATCGAAACTCATACCAAGGGAGCCGTATTATTAGATGGTGAACCCATAGTAGATGAGCCCAGTCCTGATCGCGGCATTGTATTTCAAAAATACTCTGTATTCCCTCACTTAACTGTGCAAGAAAATGTTGCCATTGCAAAAGAATTTGAAAAAAGCCCCATCATTGGACGATTATTTGGCCCATCACGCAAGCGGGCTTTAGATCAAGCCGATGAATGGCTAGACGCCGTAGGATTATTAACAGCAAAAGACAAGTACCCCCATGAACTTTCTGGTGGTATGCAACAGCGCCTGGCCATTGCTCAAGCGTTAATTAAACATCCAAAAATACTATTACTAGATGAACCTTTCGGGGCACTGGATCCAGGGATACGCAAAGACATGCATAAGCTAGTGTTAGAACTTTGGAAAAAATATCAGCTTACCGTTTTTATGGTGACTCATGATTTAAACGAAGGGTTTTATTTAGGCACTCGTTTATGGGTATTCGATAAAACAAGACATGACCTCCACGCACCAAATCGATATGGCAGCACTATTACCTTTGATTTGCCAGTGGGACAAACCGATAAAGAAAGTTTACAAAAAATTGAAAGGTCATTTACGCCTGAACTAAAAATAGCGTAATGAGGAGCCCCATGAGCACAGTAAATAGCAGTACAAATACACATGCCGTATTAGACAGCATCAAACAGGATAAGGTTTACCAGACCACTATCCCAGGTGCCAGTCATTGGTCCACTATTATCCGCAAAGGCACTCAACTTAGCCTTAAAGATATAGAAGGGGGTGCCAACGTGGGGATGTTGTTTTTTAACCCTTCTCAATTAACTGAAAAATATAACGCCCCTGATACGTTAAAATGCCAGCACACATTTAAGTTGACCACGGGCCATTGCCTTTATAGCGAAATGGGACGAATTTTTTGCTCTATAACCGCAGATGATTTTGGCTGGCATGAAACCATGTGTGGCACTTCCCATTCTGAACATATTTTAGAGCAATGGGGTCCACGTGATTATCAAAGTGACCGAAATAAATGGAAACAAAATGGCTTTGATGCTTTTTTAGTTGAACTGGCTAAGTACGATATGTTTAAACAAGACCTTTGTTCAAATGTAAATTGGTTTAGTGAAGTTTCGGCTGACGCTGAGGGTAAGCTAGCGCTGACCCGGACAAGCAAAGCCGGTGACGAAGTGGTTTTACGTTTTGAAATGGATACCTTAGTGGTATTGCATACCTGTCCTCATCCATTAAGTTCCGCAGGCGAATATCCTAATAAGCCTGTTTCAATGACCTTATCTCAAGCCGAAGCAATGGCACAAGATGATGAATGTTTGAATCATTGCGATGAAAACCGTCGTGGCTTTGAAAATAATGCTTTATACCATTTTGGTTTGTAAGGAGTTCACATGATTAAAGAAAGCCAATTAAAGGCCGAAGACGCGTATTTTTCTCAGTCCATAGGCGCTGGTGACTACTTCATTTATCAAATTAATGCAGGGGATACCATTCGCATTGTTGATTCCAAAGGCAACCAAGCCGCTGATACGTTATTTTACAATTCAGACGATGTCAGTGAGCGTTACAGTGCTATGGATACGGTCCGTGAACAGCGAGCGTTATATTTAACCAGTGGATCTATGCTAAAAACAAATCTTAATCGAGATATGTTAGAGATTACAGCCGACACCTGTGGTCGTCACGATACCGTGGGTGGCGCCTGTGCGACTGAATCGAATACTGTTAGATACGATCTAGAAAAACGCTGCATGCATGCTTGCCGTGACAGCTGGATGTTAGCCATTCAAGAAAATGAAAATTACGGATTAACAAAATCTGATATTACTCACAACATTAACTTTTTCATGAATGTGCCTGTAACCAAAGAAGGGAAATTAACCTTCGAAGATGGTATTTCGGCTCCAGGAAAGTACGTTGAATTAAAAGCTAAAATGAACACTCTTGTATTAATATCTAACTGTCCACAACTAAACAACCCGTGCAATGGCTACGACCCTACACCGGTTGAAATATTGGTTTGGTCTTAACATATTAGTGGCACCCCTAATCAGGACGGCCTGATTAGCTCTTACAGACGGGACGACCCGAAAGCAGGAATAAATTATGTTCAATACAATTTTAATTGCTAATCGCGGTGCTATTGCCACACGTATTATTCGCACACTTAAAAACATGGGTATTAAATCCATAGCGATTTATCACCAAGCGGACAAAGATTCTCTTCATGTTCAGCAAGCCGATGTTGCAGTTTGTTTAGGGGAAGGCAGTGTAGCTGATACCTATCTAAATATTGATAACATTATAAAAATTGCCAAGTTACATAATGCCGGCGCCATTCATCCAGGCTACGGTTTTTTAAGTGAAAATACAGAATTTGTGAGTGCCTGTGAAAATAATGACTTAGTGTTTATTGGACCGACCACTGAACAAATGAAATTATTTAGCTTAAAGCATTTGGCCAGAGAAGCAGCTGAACTAGCAGGCGTGCCGTTGGTCCCTGGAACGCCACTTATAACCAAGCAACAGGACGCCATTGAATGGGCCAATAAAATTGGCTACCCAATTATGCTTAAAAGCACCGCCGGCGGCGGCGGCATTGGTATGCAGGCTTGCCATAGTGACAACGAACTGAATAAAGCTTGGAGCAGTGTAAAGCGCTTAGGTGCCAGCTACTTTTCTAACGATGGGGTATTTTTAGAAAAACTCATTCAGCACGCTCGTCATATTGAAGTTCAAATATTTGCCGACGGTAAGGGCAAAGCCATTAGTTTAGGAGAACGTGATTGCTCTGCTCAGCGACGCAATCAAAAAGTAGTTGAAGAGACCCCTGCCCACAATATTACCGAAGAAATTCGTCAGCAATTGCACCTCACCGCAGAAAGTCTCATGGCATCTGTGCAGTATTGTAACGCCGGAACAGTGGAATTTATTTATGACGATACTAACAACCAGTTTTATTTTTTAGAAGTCAATACCCGCTTACAAGTAGAGCATGGCATTACCGAACAGGTTTGGGGGATTGATCTTGTAGAGTGCATGATTAAACAAGCCAGTGGTGACCTAGGAGATTTAGATGACATTAAAAGCGCTTTAACCCCTAGTGGCCACAGTGTTCAAGCACGAATATACGCAGAGAACCCGGCACAAGACTTCATGCCCAGCAGCGGTTTATTATCCAGTGTTACTTGGCCAGTCGACGATGCTTATAGAATAGATACTTGGATTGAATCAGGTCTTGAAGTCCCTGCATTATTCGATCCTATGATTGCTAAAGTGATTGCCACAGCTAACGATCGTGAAACTGCGATTAAAAAACTAGAATCGGCATTAAACGACAGTGTCATTTATGGCATTCAAACCAATAAATCGTATGTGCAAGGAATCTTGAACGGCCCCATGGCCAATGATGGTCAGTTATTTACCAACGACCTTGCAAGCTTTCAAGTAGAGAGTAAAAGTTTTTCGGTCATGAGCGGTGGTACCCAAACCACAATACAAGATTTCCCTGGTCGGCAGCATCATTGGAATGTAGGGGTCCCCCCTTCTGGTCCAATGGACGCCTTAAGCTTTCGCTTAGCCAACCAGTTACTAGGCAACAATGAACAAGCGGCTGCATTAGAAATAACGTTAAATGGTCCTACTTTAAAATTCAATACAAGGTGCCATGTTGCCATTGTGGGTGCTGATTTTAACACCACGCTTGACGGCAAACCAGTGCCCATGAATCAAGTGATCGAAGTGGTTGCTAATCAAGTGCTGTCCATCGGTAAAGTTACTGAACAAGGTGCACGTTGCTACCTAGCCGTTTCTGGGGGCATCCAATGTCCTGAATATTTAGGATCCAAATCCACTTTCACGTTAGGTCAATTTGGTGGACATGTGGGTCGTGCTCTTCGCACTGGCGATGTGCTTGAATTAGACCCTTGCGCCCTTTCAATAGAAGCTGCGAAAACAACCATCCCTTCATTAAAAGATATTGTTACACCAGAGATCACTCAGCTCAGAGTGATTTATGGCCCCCATGGTGCCCCTGATTTTTTCACTGATGAAGACATTAAAACGTTTTTTGAACACACCTGGGACGTACACTACAACTCCTCTCGTACAGGAGTGAGATTAATTGGCCCAAAACCAACTTGGGCAAGAGAAAGCGGCGGTGAAGCGGGTATGCACCCATCTAATATTCACGATAATGCTTATGCCTTTGGTACCGTAGATTTCACCGGTGACATGCCCGTTATTCTTGGACCAGACGGCCCATCTCTAGGGGGTTTTGTTTGTCCTGCCACCGTGATCACGGCTGATCTTTTTAAAATTGGTCAATTAAAAGCCGGCAGTAAAATTCAATTTATAGCGGTGACTCATGCGCAAGCGGTCGAGTTAGAAAAATTACAAAAAGAAAACATCAATAGCTTAGATATTCAGCCATCGGAAACCAATGCCATAAATGTAGCCCATTTGCCTGACCCAAAAGTTCATAAAACATCCATCGGCGAAGACGAGGTAATTTGTCGCTTAGCCGGCGATCACTTTTTATTGATTGAACTTGGCCCGTTGGAGCTGGACATCCCCAGACGTTTTAAAGTTCATGCCCTGATGCTATGGCTAGAGCAATACACACTCGATAACAAGCTAATGGGCATTCGTGAATTGACGCCGGGCATTCGCTCACTGCAAATACATTTTGACTCTCAGCAAGTATCTCTAAGTACGTTAACGGCTTTGATTGATCAAGCGTGTGAGTATGTGGCCACCTCAGAAAACTTAACTGTGCCTTCTCGTACTGTTTACCTGCCATTAAGTTGGGATGACGAAGCGTGTCAGCTCGCCATCGAAAAATACATTCAGTCGGTTCGCTCTGACGCACCTTGGTGCCCAAGTAACTTAGAATTTATTCGCCGTATTAACGGTTTAAAAGATATTCAGGCAGTAAAGGATACTGTATTTAACGCTAACTATTTAGTCATGGGTTTAGGTGATGTTTACTTAGGTGCACCAGTGGCAACACCATTAGACCCTCGACACAGGTTAGTCACCACTAAATACAATCCAGCTAGAACATGGACGGCTGAAAACTGTGTCGGCATTGGCGGTGCGTATATGTGTGTTTATGGAATGGAAGGCCCAGGTGGCTATCAATTTGTGGGGCGTACTTCACAGGTATGGAATCGCTACCATAAAACAGACAATTTCACTCAACCTTGGTTATTGCGTTTCTTTGACCAAATTAAGTTTTATGAAGTGAGCCCTGAAGAACTGTTAGATATTCGTGAAAAATTACCCAAAGGACAAACGTCTATTCGAATTGAAGAAACTGAATTCAGCTTAAACGAGTATCAAGGGTTCTTAGATGAGAACAGCGCCGATATTAATGAGTTTGTTAACGCCAGAGGGCAAGCATTCGATGAAGAACTGGCCATGTGGAAAAGGAATGGCCTGCTAACTTATGAGCAAGCAGATGAACCACTTATTGATGAAGACGAACTGATTATTCCAGACAATTGCAATGTGGCGGACAGCCCTGTTTCTGGCAGCGTATGGCAATGTAATATAAAAGCTGGTGATAAGGTTAATGCAGGTGATGTACTGATGATTTTAGAATCTATGAAAATGGAAATTGAAATACATGCTCTCACCAGTGGTACCGTTCACAGTGTATTAAAAGAACAAGGACAATCCATTCAGTCTGGGCAAGCACTTGTGCTAATTGAACAATAGAATTGAGACTAGGAATAACAATATGTTTAACTTAAATATTACGGCACTTAAAGTAGCCTATAGAAATAACGAGATAAGCCCAAAAGAACTGATTCATAAACTACGTGATCAAGCGGTAGCGCAAAAAGATTACAACGCATGGATTACGCTTTTAGACTCAGTCCAATTGAATGAATATCTAACTTACCTTGACGGTAAGTCAGTAGACGACTTACCGCTTTACGGTGTGCCATTTGCAATTAAGGACAATATAGATTTAGCCGGTGTACCAACAACCGCCGCTTGCCCTGACTTTGCTTATATTCCAACAGAGAATGCCTTTGTGGTTGAACAGTTAATAAAAGCTGGGGCCATTCCATTAGGCAAAACTAACCTAGACCAATTTGCCACTGGCTTAGTGGGAATGCGTAGCCCATATGGTGAAGGTAAAAATGCCTTTAATACAGATTATGTTTCTGGTGGCTCCAGTGCTGGATCGGCCATCAGTACCGCTCTAAGCCAGGTAAGCTTTGCGTTGGGTACCGATACCGCCGGCAGTGGTCGCATACCGGCTGCCTTTAATAACTTAATTGGTCACAAGCCAACCAAAGGCTTGTTCAGTAATACTGGACTGGTTCCCGCTTGCCTGAGTCTAGATTGCATCACAGTGCTTGCCGTTAATACACAAGATGCGGCCTTGGTCACATCGGTGGCCGGTCAGTATGATAGTCACGACAGTTACGCTCGTGAAAACTCTCATGGAAATTTAATTCGTTACTTTGCACCTAAGCTGCCTAAAACGTTTACGTTTGGTGTACCACTGCAATTAGAATTTCATGGTAATACAGAAACCGAAGCCATGTTTAGTGCCACTATTAAGCGTTTAGAAAAAATGGGGGGCAAGAAAGTAGAAATGGATTTTGAACCGTTTGTTAAAGCGGCTCAATTATTATACGAAGGTCCTTGGGTGGCAGAACGCTGGATTGCCACTAAAGATGTGAAGCGTGAATCTATGCTGCCAGTGATTCAAACGATTGTTGGTGGTGCTGAAGGTAAAACCGCAGCCGATGTATTTTCTGCACAATATCAATTGCAGGCATACAAAAAAATATGCGATGCTAAAGTAGATGCCGTTGACTTTATATTAACACCAACCTGCCCAACACAATTTACCCGTGAAGAATTACGTGAAGAACCGATCAAATACAATTCTATCTTGGGTACTTATACCAACTTTATGAATTTATTAGATTACACCGCCACTAATATTCCTGTGGGCTGCACAGAGAATAACGTTAGTTGGGGCGTAACATTATTCAGCCATGCATTTACTGACATAAAATTACTTAGCTACGGAGGTGCATTGCACGAAGCACTTAATCTTCCACAAGGGGCTACTAAGTTTGCTTTACAAAAATTTGAAGGCAGCGACATTCCAGCTCCAGAAAGTAATATTAACGTAGTGGTATGTGGTGCCCACTTAGAAGGCTTTCCGCTTAACTGGCAACTAACTGAACGGGGAGCTATCCTGGTTTCAAAAACTGAAAGCTCAGCTAAGTATCAACTTTACGCACTACCCGATGGCAAACGCCCAGCGATGCTCCGTGATGAAGAAAATGGAAAAGCGATAGCCGTGGAAGTATGGTCTATGCCAATGAAAAACTTTGGATCATTTGTTGCAGGTATTCCAGCACCCTTGGGTATCGGTAAAGTAGAATTAGCCGATGGTAATTGGTATTGTGGATTTATGAGCGAAGGCAATATCGTAGCCGACGCTAAAAACGTAAGTGAATTTGGTGGCTGGAAAGCATACCGGAAATCCCTTAGCTGAAGTCTAAATAATATTGATGCTAAAAAAGCGTTTATTAAAACATAAGCGTTTTTTTTAGCTTAATATAAACTAACACACGCCAATAAATTAATATTGATTAGCCTGAATAGCCGTCAATAAACGCCTTACTTCTATATTGGCGTATTGATCGCTTGCAACTAAAGCGAATGCACGGCGGGCCATTTGCTCGGCTTTATTCAAATTACCATCTAACCAAGAAAGATAACTTAAGCGTACATACACACCTGGATCCCGTGTAGAAATACGCTGTGCTCGCTCTAATAATATCTGGCAAGACTGTAATTCATTTAATAAAAAAGCTCTGTCCGCTTTTTGTAAAAGTGAAGCTAATGCCGTTTGCTCTGGATATTCATTATCCCCCAGAAGCTGTAGACCTAAATCAGGATGATACCAGCTTGGTAACATTGAGAAGCCACTGCTCTTATTGGCCTGAATCTGATCAACCGATTGATGCCGTTGCACACTACAGGCACTTAACAAACTGAATACTGATACAACTATTACTAACTTCAATAAAACTTTCATTAATTAAATATCCGTGACCACCAAGGTTTTTGTGCGATTTCTGGCTGAGAGCAATCAGTTGTTTGCAACGGCTCTTGGCCTTTTATGAATGGCATGAGTTGCGCACCTTCACATGACGCGTCTGTAATAGCGTTGCCATTCACATTCACCCAGCGCTCTATTATATTTTCAGATGGTAATGGATATAAAGGCTTTAATGGTAAGTCTTTAAAAGTATGGGCCCATATTCTTAATGCACCACCCGCACCTGTGATCGGCATGGTTTTATTATCGTCACGCCCCACCCAAACCACCGCTAACTTATCTCCACTAAAACCTGTAAACCAGCTGTCCCTTTGGCTATCGCTGGTTCCCGTTTTACCGGCTAAATTTAAGGTTTCATCAAACTGGCTATTTAAAAAGCGACCCGTTCCAATTTTTACCACTTGCTGCATCGCTTTTTGAATTAAATAGGCCGGCTCGGTTTTAATACTTTGTGTGACGTTAAACCCGTATCGACTTAATAACTTTCCCTCTGCTGTACTCACCGCACGAATGGCTTTTAGCGGAGTTTGAAATCCAGAAGCCGCGATAGTTTGATACATTTGCGCTACCTCAAACGGCGACAGTTCGAATGCGCCTAAAACAATTGAAGGGTAAGCTGGTAGGTCCCGTTCAACGCCTAAGTCTTTAAGTGTCTTAACTACATTAGACAAACCAATTTGTAATCCTAAACGCGCCGTTGCCTGATTTAGAGATCTAGCCATCGCCTGATATAAAGGCACTATACCGTGACTTTCATGATCATAGTTTTTAGGTTCCCAAACATTTCCATTGGCACCTGCTACTTTAATTGGAGCGTCATCTAACGGCGTAATAAAATGATAACGACTGTCTCGTAGGGCGGTTAGATAAACCGCTGGTTTAGCCAACGAGCCAATTGAACGGTTTGCGTCTAACGCACGATTAAAACCAAAGTATCTTGGATTACGATCACCTACCAGCGCTTCAACTTCACCACTTTCAGTCGATGCGACCACCATAGCCCCCTGCAAACCATTTTTCTCTAAGTTAAAATCACGCTCAATATTGTCTAAACGCTTTTTAATTGCTTGCTCTGCACTGCGCTGAATAATGGGATTAAGACTGGTGTAAATACGTAAACCTTCAGTAGTAAGGTCTTGCTCTTTATAATCTCTTCGTAACTGTCTACGAACTAAGTCTAAAAAAGCTGGATATTCAATGCGCTGATACTGACTGTATTCCACCACATTAATATCTCGCTTGTTCCACGTTTTATATTCGTAAGGTGTGATTAACGATTGCTCTCGCATAACGCCTAACACTATGTTTCTTCGTGCTATTGCATTTTCTGGTTTACGTTTTGGATTATAAACGCTGGGACCTTTTACCATGCCAACCAAAGTAGCCATCTCTGGGGGATTTAAATTTCTTATATGCTTACCAAAATAAAACTGACTGGCTAGTCCAAAGCCGTGAATGGCACGACGCCCACTTTGTCCTAGGTATACTTCGTTTAAATACGTTTCTAAAATCTCATCTTTGTCGTAATGCAGCTCTACTAATATAGACATAAGTGCTTCAACCGCTTTTCGTTGAAGTGAACGTTCCCGTGTTAAGAAAAAGTTTTTAACCAACTGCTGAGTTAAGGTGGATCCACCTTGAACTAACCCACCTTTTTGCATGTTTACCATTAACGCTCTGGCAATACCCTTTGGACTAATTCCCCAGTGATCATAAAAGTCACGATCCTCTACTGCCACTAAGGTATCTATTAATAACTTAGGTGCATCTTCTAACTTAATAAGTTGACGGTCTTCATTGTGCTTAGGGTAAATACCACCAATTAACAGTGGTTCTAGACGGGCAATATCTGTCGGTACTCCATCTACCCAAAGGCCACTGACAGTATTGTTATCAAAACGTAAATGGATACGAGCGGCTTGCTCTTCACCGTCATACAAGCGAACGTAGCGACGGTAGATATCCATTTCGTTGCCATCGACCATATATTGCCCAGGTGTTTGTACACTGGGTACTCGTCCATAGCCTATTTGCTCAAGCTCTTGAATTAAGTACTTGGGCTTTAGCGCCAGTCCACTATATAACTCCATAGGTCTTGCGAATACTTTTGCTGGCAGCGCCCAACGCTTACCTTCAAACTTATCACGCACTTTAGCATCTAGGTAGGCCATTAAAACCGCGAGCACCACAACGCCTACAAGAGATAGCTTAAAGAACCACCCTAGATAACGTCTAAATTTTGAATCTGTCACTTTTTTCATTTAACAAGTATACCCAAGCCATTACTATAAAATAGGCTAACACACTTATTTTTGTTAACCTTTGGTATAAAAATAATGAGATTTGACGCAGCGCACATTTCTATTGATTCCTGCTACACTTCTCTCGTTTATTAGGTTCGTTATTCGATCCTTGCACAAGAATTAAAACTCTAGGAATGCAACATGGCTAAATATCACGTTTATGGCATCGGCAATGCGCTGGTCGATCAAGAATTTGAAGTGACTGATGCTTTTTTTGGCACCAGCAACATTGAAAAAGGGTTGATGACTTTAATCGACGAAGAACAGCAACATTCGTTATTAGATTCATTAACCAAGCAATTTGGCATTAAAAAACGTGCAGGTGGTGGATCTGCAGCCAATACTATATTTGCGGCTCAGTATTTAGGCGCCAATACCTTTTATAGCTGCAACGTTGCTAACGATGAAAGTGGTGACTTTTATGTATCAGACTTAACGGCTGCCGGTATCGATACGAACTTAAGCACCGATCGTGCTGACGGCGTAACGGGTAAATGCATGGTTATGATCACTCCTGATGCTGAACGTACCATGAATACCTTTTTGGGAATTACCGAACACCTTAGTCAGCAGCATATTAACGAAGCTGCGCTTAAAGACAGTGAATATGTCTACATTGAAGGTTACTTAGTGACCAGCGATACTGCACGTAGCGCGGCCATTAAAGTAAAAGCCTTAGCTGAAGCTAATAATGTTAAAACCGCCATGACATTTTCTGACCCGGCAATGGTTCAGTTCTTTAAAGACGGCATATTAGAAATGTTGGGGGCAGGGGTCGATCTATTATTCTGCAACGAAGAAGAAGCACTAAAAATTGCAGACACAGAAGACTTTGATGTGGCTAAAACCTTCCTTAAAACTCTGACTAAAACCTTTGCCGTTACACTAGGCAATAAAGGCGCGTTAGTATTTGACGGCCAAAACGAAATTACAATTGCGCCTCATACTGTTAAAGCTGTCGATACTAACGGCGCTGGTGATAATTTTGCAGGGGCCTTTATGTTTGGTATTACAAATGGCTTAAGCTTTGAAGACGCTGGCAAACTAGCCAGTAAAATAAGCTCTGAAGTGGTTAGCTGCTTCGGACCTCGTTTAGAAGCTGAACGCTACAATGAAATTAAAGCAGAAGTACTATAAGCCAAATACGTTAAACAACTAATTTAGCTTATAAAAAAGGCCCATGGATAATGGGCCTTTTTTGCTTATCTGCTTTAAGAACAGCTTTTAAAAATCAACGGCTTTTTATTTCATCAATTTGATCAATGATTTTTGCAATATGAGGTCTGTTCTCGCGCAACTCGTCTGACGTTAGACCGTCAAGTTCATGAGGAAAAACTAGCCATTCGTCACTTTCGTGAACATAGTAATCAGGAACCCTATTGGTTTTGTTGTTGTTAGGTTTGTAATAAGGCGTGGCCACACGAATTTCGGGTGTGTTCTTTTTACAGGCTTTTTTAAGGTCGTTTATAATTTGCTCAATGCTTAATCCGCTGTCGTGAACATCGTCAACAATCAATAAACTGTGTTCAGCTTCTAAGCGTTTAATCAAATACGTTAGCCCGTGCACACGAACATTTTTGTCCCGTTCACCAATGGCTGTATAACTAGACGTGCGAATGGCTATGTGGTCAGATTTAACGTCTAACACATCCAGCAACTCTTGAACTGCTATTCCTACTGGGGCGCCACCACGCCAAACACCAACGATGTAATCTGGACGAAACCCGCTTTCAAAAACTTTCAAGCCCAGCTGAAAACTGTCTTCTATAAGCTGATCAGCACTAATAAATACTTTTTTCATATTCAACTACCTGCAACTATTGTCTTGAAGCGTTAATTAAAACCTTAAAAAGCTGACTCAGTAGACAAGGTTTATTTGGCCGCGGAGTCTACAGGATATGGCAAGAATCACAACACAGGCCCAGCCCTGTAAAGATACAATAAAAGCAAGCTAGCCTGCTTTGCGCAACATCCATACTCCCCATATAAAGCAAAGTATTATGGGAATTAGGTTCGCAAATAATGGCCCAATACCGACCAACAAACCAATTGGCCCCAACAAATCCACCACAATTTTATACACTAAGCCAACCAATATGCCACTAAACAGTCTCTGCCCCATAGTGACCGACCTAAGAGGTCCAAATATGAAGCTAATACCCACCAGCACCAGTGCAATAGTACTTATGGGCTGTAATAATTTTTTCCAAAATGCCAGTTCAAACTCTTCTCCACCCAAACCCTGATTACTTAGATACTGACTATAATTGTACAGTGTACTAATGGCCATATCACCAGGCTCTTGAGCTACAAACTTTAAACGGGCTGGTGTTAGGTGTGTATCCAGGACACCCGTTGGGCTATTGCTAACAACGGTTTCAAATGGGGTTATTTGTGTAAGCCTTACCTTCTCCATGGTCCATTCGTTTCGTTGATACAGGGCTCGCTTGGCATGCATCATGGATACCAAATTTGCGTCATCATCAAATTCATATACGGCTAAACCATGCAATACACCATTAGGCTCTATAGCGCTAAAGCGCATGTAGTTGTTACCTTCTCTATGCCAATGGCCTTTACCTTCATTGTTTTCCGCCACTGCTCGACCTAAAGCGATGGTTCGAAAACTAGTAGCCTTACGTTCTAAATCGGGGACCACATATTCACCCATGATCAAGCTAAATATCATCATTAATGACGCCGCCTTCATGGTACTTATCATAATTCTATGAGTACTTACTCCAGCTGCTCGAATGGCTGTTAACTCGCTGTGAGTGGCTAAACCACCCAGTCCAGCCAGGCAACCGATTAGAGTGATCATGGGTATCATTTCATATAGCCGAGCCGGCGAAGATAACGCCACGTAAAATAACGCATCGACAAATGTATAGGTTTCCCGCAGGTTATCTAACTGGTTCAACAGCGCTATGACAAAATCTAGCATGGCCAATACAAGCATTACCGCTAGAATGGCGTTTAGGACAGAACTACGAATATGTGCATCAATTTTACGCATTACCCGCTCCCCCTGTATCTGCAGATGTGTTGAGGGAACGTTTAGCGGCTGTTAAACGTCGTTTCCGACCATGCCATTTCAGCACAATAGTGGGCCAATACATTAAACCTAAACCTAGTATTAAGAATATCCCATGCAGCCACCATAGGCCCATCCAATCTGGTGTATCCCCCTGCTCCATCCACTTTCGAGCTGTGATTAAGGTGGTGTAATAAACCATGTAAACCACAATAGCTGGCATTACCTTGCCATAGCGACCTGCCCTGGGCTTCACATGGCTTAATGGAAAGCCAATAATCACGATAATTGGAATCAGTAAAAATAAGCCTATTCGGTAATGAAGCTGAGCTTTATAGATAAGCTCGTCAAGACCTAACAAGGCAGCTGTGCTTACCGCTTCGTAACGAGCTTTTTTGGCTACCACGCTTTCTTCAGCAATTTTCACTGAATATTGAGTAAACGTTACAGCTTCAAATTCAGCTTCTCCTGGAGTGCCACTAAAGCGCTTACCATCTTGCAGCGCTAGATATCGACTGCCTGTTTTAGCACTTACATACTGACTGCCCGACTTGGCAACTATTAACGAATTACCATCGGCCATAAACACATTTTGCATCTGCTTACGGTCGGCCGATAACGTTTCAGAATACGACACCTTGCTGCCGTTTTTACCTAGTGCGTTAAAACGCCCAGGAGTAATAAATGAAAACTCACTTTCTTGTTGTTGCTTTTGCAGGTAGCTATCAAGACTATTGGCAGCCATAGGAGCTAAATATAAGCTTAAAAAACCGATCACCAACATCATTACGAACACTGGCACCATAGTAATTTTAAATACTTGCTTAGGACCAAAACCAGTAGCTGATAAAACAGTCATTTCGTTTTCGCTGTGCATGCGCCCATACACCAGCAAAATAGAGATATAAAATCCCAAAGGAAGGATAAGCTGTAAGAATCCAGGAATGCTGTACAAAACCGTATAAAAAACAGCCTCAGGGGGAATAATACCTGCAACCGCTTCATTTAAGTGTCCCACTAAACGGGCACTAAGGATGATCAGCATTAATATGCCGGTAATTACAAACGTCGACGTCAGTAATTCTCGTAAAAAATATCGTGTGAGTATCAAAAAATAACCTTACTTATTATAAACCATGTCTGTTCTAGCCTTAAAAGCGCGAGCAGCACTAACCTATAGATTCAAAATAACTGAGCAGTTCTGGCAATATGGGCTTTTTCAAGTAGACTCAGCATTATCCCTGAAAATAATCTAATGCACTAGAAAGTAAGCCTTTATTCCTCAATTAACTAGAGGGATGACTAATTAAAGGGCTTTCTCACTGTGCTAATTTACCAAACGGAGTTTACATGGAATTTATCCTTACCCAATCTAGTGTATCTGAATATTCTGGCCAAGCCATTCTGCTGCCAATATTAAGTGAAGGGCCTCAAACTGAAGCCACTACAAAAATGGATGAATCGCTAGGTGGCTTTATTAGCCAACTGTTAGAAAACAAAGATATGAAAGGTAAAGCAGGCGAAACTCTAGTTATTCCTCAAGCCAATGGCCCTCGCCTAATATTAGTTGGAATGGGCAAAGTCGAAAGCAAAACTGGCGACTTTACTAAGTCTATGCAAGCCGCAGCCAAGGCACTAAAAGGCAGTGCGGCTGATACGGGTGTTATCGATATTAGCGGTATTACCGTTGCGGAAAAAGATCAGCATTGGGTCAGTAAACAACTTGCTCAAGCATTTGAAGACAGCCTTTACTTTTTTGACATATGTAAAAGTAAAGCAGACGATGCACCAGCTAAAAAGACCATTGAATCATTAACAATAGTCACTGAAAGCAAGTATCAAGCTGATGTGATATTTGGTCAAGCCATTGCTAAAGGCATGGCGTTAACCAAAGAGTTAGGCGACCTGCCCCCTAATATTGTTACTCCGTCTTATCTTGCTGACGAAGCTGACAGACTGGCGACTCTAAGTGCAAAAATGACCACCAGTATCTTAGACGAAGACAAAATGGAAGCGTTGGGCATGGGCTCATTCTTATCTGTGTCTAAAGGTTCTATCGAACCAGGCAAAATGATTTGTATGGAATACAAAGGCGGCAAAGCAGGTGAAGCACCACACGCACTGGTGGGCAAAGGGATTACGTTTGACACTGGCGGCATTAGTTTAAAGCCTGGTGCCGGTATGGACGAAATGAAATACGACATGTGCGGTGCAGCTTCTGTACTGGGCACTATGTTAACTATTCTTACATTAGACCTACCAATTAACTTTGTTGCTATTGTGGCCGCCGCTGAAAATATGCCTTCAGGTCATGCCAGTAAACCCGGTGATATAGTCACTGCCATGAACGGCACCACTATAGAAATCTTAAACACAGATGCCGAAGGGCGCTTGGTTTTATGTGATGCCCTTACTTACACAATAGAAACCTACAAACCTGCCAGTATTGTTGATATAGCCACATTAACAGGTGCATGCATGATGGCTCTTGGTGGGGTTAATTCTGGTTTGTTCACCCAAGACGATGGCCTAGCTAACGAAATCATCTTCGCCAGTAACGACAGCTGCGATCCAGCATGGCGTCTGCCTTTACAAGATGAATATCAAGAATTAATAGACAGTAATTTTGCAGACATTGCCAACATTGGTGGCCGTTTAGCCGGCGCTACAACCGCCGCATGCTTCTTATCTCGTTTCACTAAAGGCCAAACATGGGCTCACTTAGACATTGCCGGAACAGCATGGAACAGTGGCGGTAAAGCAAAAGGCTCTACTGGTCGACCAGTGCCACTATTGGTGAACTATCTGGTTAATAAAATGGGCTAACCGTTAAATTAAATTAGCAGGTCCACAAAAAAGTCCATGCCGTGCATGGGCTTTTTTGTATTTAAAGGCTTAACTCAAAACGGCCTAGCCTAAAGGATAGTGGCTAAGTATAATCACGACCAATTACACACTTCCGATATACTTAAATATGACCTCTATCGACTTTTACATATTAGGCGCGACTAAGCAGAAAGACCGCTTAGACTTTGTCTGCCGTCTAGTAGAAAAAGTATATGGCGAAGGTCGTAGTGTGTATTTACATACTGAAAATGAAAAACAAGCCGTTTGGCTAGACCAGCATTTGTGGAAATTTAAGCCTGATGCATTTATCCCTCACAACCTAGTTGGCGATACTGAACAGCCTGAAGTACAGGTGCAAATTGGATGGCAAGATCATCCTAATCATCACAACGATGTGCTGGTGAATTTAAGTGGTCCAATACCTACCTTTTTTAGCCGCTTTGATCGAGTCTTAGAAATAGTGATTCAAGATGAAGCCGTGCTTGAGCAAACTCGTAAGCATTATAAGTTTTACAAAGAACGTGGTTACGAAGTGACTCACCGAGATTTACGCGGTTAAATTGGCTATTTATCATCTACTTCTAGCTCCAACCTAGACCGCCTTAGCGCTACTATCCTCAATCAAAACCCGCTATAATTGCCGCCATTTTCAGTTTTACAATCGGTGCAAAAACAGCAATGGCAATGGATAAAACTTACCAGCCCCACGAAATCGAAAAGACCTGGTATAAAACCTGGGAAGACAAAGGCTATTTCGCGCCACAAGGGGGCGATGAAAGCTACTGCATTATGATTCCGCCACCCAATGTCACTGGTAGCCTGCACATGGGCCACGCCTTTCAAGATA